>ONIF01000496.1:0-566 GCA_900317795.1 uncultured Eubacteriales bacterium
AATTGTCTGATTCCGAGATAATCACCATAAGCATATGCGGAGAATTAGCAGGTATAGATTCGGAAAACAGTTGGTATAACTTTGTCAAAAAGAATTATCTTTATCTGTTTCCCGATCTTTGTTGCCGCAGCAAGTTCAACCGAAAACGCAGAGATCTTCTTCAGGTAACGGAATTGATACGAGAAAAATTGTTTCAATTTTTCAATGTAAATTCCAAAGATTACTATATTGTGGACAGCTTTCCATTGGAGGTCTGCAAATTCGGCAGGGCTCATTTTTGCCGCAGTTTTAGGAGTGATGGTGCCAATTACGGAAAATGCCCGTCAAAAAAAGAAACTTATTTCGGATTTAAAGTTCATGCCCTCATTACGCTTGACGGCTTTATTACTGCATTTGACATTACTCCTGCTTCCACTGATGACAGAGAGGGACTGCGTGATTTAATGGGAGAACAGTATACCCTTTCGGTTATTGGTGATAAAGGGTATGTCGGAGAGCAGTTGAGAGAAGATATGCAAGACCGGAATATCTGCCTTTTAGCTCTGAAACGAAACAACAGTAAAATC
>ONIF01000496.1:613-2357 GCA_900317795.1 uncultured Eubacteriales bacterium
TTTCGTGGACTTTGTACACGGTTGATTAACAAGGTATTGGCTTATGATCTTGCTTTGCTTATAAACAAACTGTTTTATTCTCAGCAACCTTTGGCTTGTATCAAACATCTTGTTTTTTGATTTATATTTTTACTGGCACAAGAGGTTAATTTCATATTTTATAAATAATATAACATTATTTTTCTTATATTGCAAGCTTTTTATTATTTGTCAACATGAATTATATTTTATATCAAAATAGACATACCTGAAATTATATTAAAAATTATTTCCCAAAGTAAACTTGCAATGTAAAAAATAATATTTGTTTAGATGAGCCTTTATTTCGGTATGCTTTTAGAATATCCATCCCCCCTAAAAATAATTTTGAGGGAACATAGCTTTTACATCTGGCTTGATACCGATATAGTCAATATTTCGGTGCAAATTTCGTATTCTACTCCCCAAAATGACGTTTATATGACCGTATAACGCCTCTGTATGCCCATTAAATGTGTAAAGGATATAAATTTACCTTTTGCCCTATTCTCCTCCAAATACGGCTATTTTGACTTGACATTATCGTATATATCACATATAATAATTACATAGGATATATACGATAAGCCAAAAGGAGAAGATCAAATGACTAATTATGAAAAATATTTTGCTGAACAAATGAAAAATGAGGAGTTCTGCAAAAAGTACGAAGACCTTGAACCTGAATTGGCAGTTGTACAGGCTATCATAAATGCCCGACAAACAACAGGATTAACGCAAAAAGAATTGTCTGATCGTACAGGAATAGCACAAAGCGACATCAGCAGACTTGAACATGGCAATGCAAATCCATCTATAAAAACACTCCAAAGACTTGCTACTGCTATGGGAAAGCACTTGAAAATTGCATTTGTGTAACAACTCAATGAAAAAACATTACAAGAAAAGGTGTGCAGAAAGATGAACAATACAAACAATTTTATCATGTCACCGAAAGTAGATTTTGCTTTCAAAGGACACCGACATCAAGAAAACTGTACTCTTGAACACGAATTTGCCGAAGATACATGAAGATGAAAAACAAGGTATACTTGATGTAAGACTGACAATGAACAATAATACTGAAATCGACATTGAAATTCAGGTTGCCTACATGAAAGCATGGGCAGACAGAAGTACATTCTATGTGTCCAAAATGCTTGTGGAACAGGTTGGTATCAACAAAAAATACAGCAATATCAAGAAATGTATCGGTATCAATATCCTTGACTTTAAGTATATGGACGATACACAGCGTTTCCATACAGTATATCATTTGAGAGAAGATACTGAGCATATCAAGTACACAGATGTTATGGAAATACATATCGTTGAATTACCAAAGTTACCACAGAACACCGATGGCACCGATCTGTATAGCTGGATAAAATTTATTAAATCCAACGACAAGGAGGAGTTTGAAATGTTGGCACAACAAAGTAAATATCTGCAAACTGCTTATAAAAAACTTGAAGAAATCAGTGCAGATGAGCAAAAAAGATTTGAATACACAGCAAGACAAAAGGCTCTCTATGATTATAACACACTTATGGAAGAAAATTATGAACGTGGTGTCGAGAAGGGAATTGAACAAGGCAAACAGCAAGGCATGGAACAAGCACAAACAGAAATGATAATTAAATTATATAAAAAAGGAAAATCACCTGAGCAAATAGCGTATGACTTTGACTTCCCTATTGAACAGGTAAATAGTGTCATCAAGAAC
>ONIF01000495.1 GCA_900317795.1 uncultured Eubacteriales bacterium
AAATGGAACAGAAACGGCAAAATGCTCAACATCAGACGGATTTAGCAGAAGAACAAGAACGGATTGCCAAACAAAAAGCACAAGAAGAACAAGACAATTTAGATTGGCAGAGAGAACAATTAGAAAATTTGAATTTGGAAATTGAGAGATTAACGAGAGAACGTGACAAAAGGCAAAGGCAAGTTGATAAATTAGAAAAAAGATTGAAAAACGTAAAGGGAGAAGTATTGACGGCAGAACAAGCCAAAGATACTGAAATCAAAAATACGCTTGGTGTAGCTATTCTTCCATACAAAAAAGCGATTGATTTAAAAGCGACTGCCGAAAGAGTAGAAAAAGCAGACGAAATAATTAAGGAAGAATGGAATATAGTGTCAAGAGCAGTAAACAAAGCCGAAAAAGAAACAGCAGAAATGAAAGAAGAACTAAAAGACACACAAGAAACGTTAGAACGATATTTAAAAGCGATTGCTGAATTGAAAGAAAGATACCGTTCCCTCCTGAATTCAGAATACTTGATCCGACAATGGAAAGAGGAAGAAAGAAAACGTGGACTTGAAAATCACGAAAAACTATTCAAAGATACTGAAAAAATTAGAAAACAGCTTGAGGAAGATAACGATAAAAAGCAATCCCAAAATCACTCATATACTCCCCGTAGGAGAAGATAATATAATAGAACACACACAACACGTTAAAACACATACGTAACACGAAATACAAATAGGTGTTTTTTCTAATGTAACACATAAAAACACAACGTATTACATACGTAACACACAAATAAAAGGACAGGAAAAATTCCCCTGTCCTTTTTAAGCCTTGTTTTTCTTGAAAATTCAATATTTTCTATTGTATCAATTTTGCGATCCATTCTACCCAAGATACTACGGTTGAAGAACGTCTGAAATAGGTGCTTTCAGCTTTTACGTTGTATAAGTCAAAGGATTTCATTATGTCTATAACTTCGCTTCTTTCAGGTATATTTTACCACGTTGGAAGTATAATTGTGCTACTTTGTGGAATACATTATACGATAATATTCTTTCACAGTATGCAAGTTGCCTTTGTTTATAGTTGAGTTTCAGTATTTTCTTTCCATCTTTCGATAATTGGTACGATCGATTAATTTGATGTTTTTCAATTAAACCGAGATATATGCCAGCAGAAATGTAATAGTTTGTTTGCCTGCCATCAAAATCGTAATTTTGTGTAACTTGATTACGGTCATAATCACCACTATTTAATAATTCGCAAAGATTGATTATTCTTTCAAACTTGTCTGCTTGTGGGAATGGCACACCACTCGGTTCAGCTTTGATTTTTGTGTTTTTCATCACGTTTATTATATCTTCTGTGGTTATCTCTGTATCTTCTATTGAGTAATTTTTTTGTTTTACAAGTTAGACAAGAAAAATGGGTTTTACGGGTTTTGTTACTTGTCCTTGCCAAGATCGATAGGGATAATAGAGTTGTCTGACAAGAAAATCATCTGATATATCTCTTTTCGCCTCGAATAATGAGAGATAATTTACCCCCTCATAAGCTGCATCTATTTCTATTTGGGAGTTTTTTACATTGATATTCAGTGTTTTTTTAGTTATCACATCTCTTATATTGAAATTAAAATATCCCGATCCCATTCTTCCTGATACTGTGGGAAGAATATTAAAATCTTCGGTAAAGTCTGCAATTATGCCTGTGGCTACGGCACAATTCAATGCGACAGTTTCGCTTGTTATATTATTACTGTCTATGCTCTGTATGTATGACGGCATTGATACTTGATGTATTTCGGGGTTAGTATCTTCAAACGGATGATATGCGTCAAAGTGTGCTATCGCATAATCTCCCCTTGTTATCGGCAATATGGAGAGTTTGTTTTTAGCAAAGATGGGTGGCAAGTTGATCGTATGATCAAATTTTGCCATAAGACGTGGCTCTCTTTCCTTTTTTATCTGATCAGCCGATATATAGAAAATTCCATTTTTGTCCACTTCTTCAAGAATTTTATAACGCTTGAATAGGGTTTCCCAAGCAATTTGATTAAGATTACTCATAATTTCTCACCACCACTTCATCAACATCTCCTCTTTTACTACCGACAGAATT
>ONIF01000494.1 GCA_900317795.1 uncultured Eubacteriales bacterium
TGGAGTCGCCGTTCTTCGCGTTGAAGGTGGAGCCGGACGCGGTGTTGGACGCTGCGGTAAGATCAACCTTGATCTGCTTACCGTCCTCAAGGATAACGTTGCTTGCGGTGATGTCAGCGGTGACAGCGGTGTCGCTGAGAGTTACATCAGCGGGGATGGATACCGTATAAGACGGCTGAAAATCGTAAGATACGTTGGTGGTCTCAGCGAAAGCTGTAATACTTGTTGCGGCAAGCATTGCCCCAACGAGGGCGAGGGTAAGTACTTTTTTCATTGAAAAGACTCCTTTGTAAGTAAAATTTTATATGCAAATGACATTCCGTCATTTTGCTACGAGTATAGTTTCCACATTTGCACCGTTGAGTGGACTTTTTCCGTCAAGGGACAGCGTGGAAATTTTGATGATTGCCGGATATTCTCCGGCACTGAGCGGTTTAGTCAGCTCTACATCCGTAATAGCCTTTCCCGGCTCAACATACTTCGATTCAAAAATCGTTTCGTCAGTATCTTTCAGAACGATCTCGAATTTGAAGTAACAGGGATTGCCCTCCGGATTCAGCAGAGCCATTGTGACGTTTTTGCTGTCAGCTGCAATCGTAATTGACGGATAACCGGGGATTTTAATGCTCTTTGAGGAGGGCTGCTTATCCTCCGGCTTTGAGCCTGTCCAGTCACCCGCATTAGGATCAATGTCAACACTGGTGTCAGGCTGAGAGGTCTGCACAGGCTGAACGCCCTGTTCACCAAACCATTTATTCCAGTTCATTCCGACAAAAATACCGCCGAAAAGCAACAGTAGCAATAAAATAACAATGATGACAATATGCCTTTTTCGGAGTACAATTCCATCCTTTTCAACGGGCTTATCGGTTTCTTCCTTCACTTTTATCACCTTCTTCCAAAAAATCATTGACAGAACTGAACCACTACCGCCTAAAGGCGGTAGGTTCAATCAGCGGCTGAAGCCGCCTAAAGTTGGCTGATATTAAAATTGTCTGAATTTCGCCTTTCTTCATATATTCTGCTATTATTTCATCCGTCACATTGCCACTGCTTGCTACAAAGTATCCTCTTGCCCACATATGTCTGCCCCAATACTGTTTGTTCAACTCTTTGAATTCTTTTTGCATTTTATATGACGAATTTCCTTTCATATACTGAACTAATCGGCTGGCTGACAAATGCGGCGGTACAGATACCAGCAGGTGTATATGGTCTTTTCCAACATGACCTGACAGTATTTCTACTTCATTACTGCTGCATACCTGTCGGATTATATCTCTTGTTCTTTCGGCAATTTTTCCTGTCAATACGGGTTTTCTGTATTTCGTTATCCATACAATATGATATTTTATATCGTATGTGCAATGTGATGATCTTCTGTAGTTTTCCATTCGTTTCACCTCTGGTTTTAGTATTTACCAAAGGTATTTTCATCATTACAAGCAAGTCAAACAAGCAAGTCAACCTAAAGGTTTCGCCTAAAGGCGAGGGTTTTAACCCCATGTTACAGACAATAAAAGAATAATTACCCATTGATTGAATATAATCAACACAATCAATGACCTCTTTAAAAATCTTAACAGAACGACGTTTAGCACAGACAGGACAAAGCGGATCTTTACAGAAATTAGCAGAGTGAAATTTAACTGAATTATCACTAAAATGATGATACTCAAAAAAAGTAGCACAATTACGAACAGTATTAGCACGCTTTTCCTCTCCGGCAAGAGAATAAACCTTCGCCAGATTAAAAGCATATTTCTTTTTGGGAAGATATACTTCATCAAATTTCTTTTCAACTTCTTGAAGTAATTTTTTATCCATAATTTTCAACTACTTTCCAACATTATAATAAAAACTTTTATGAGAATTGTAATTATAATAAAAACCATAATCACAATATGTTGATTACTTTCTTTAGTATCAAGTGAAAGAGCAGATAACAGCTACTCAATCGAATGCGACCATCGCAAAACAGCATGATAGGAATAGTAAACGATTATACAAGCACCCCAAGCCGACAGGGTAGAAAGCATAAAATCAAAAGGAATAAAATAATTAAGCGTAGATAAATACGGCTCAATCGGTGTATAGCTCAAAAGCCTAAAAGGACTATCGGGAAACAAATCAAGCACAAAATTAGCAGTATTAGCAAATTGTTGCGAAAACCAATTCCAAGCCTCTAAGAGCCATTCCGCAACATTAACAACCGTTTCAGCCTCCA
>ONIF01000493.1 GCA_900317795.1 uncultured Eubacteriales bacterium
TGACAAAAGGCTTTGAAGGTCTTACGATTGCCGAAACTGCGGCGGCTGTTGCAGGAAAAGGCTTGAACGCTGTTTTGACAGCTATAAAAGCACACCCTGTTATTGCCGTTTTAAGTCTTTTGGCGACAGCAGCAACGGTTATAGGAACTATCGCTTTGATGAATAACAACAATGCGGAGGCAACCGATAAGCTGACAGCAAGTACAAAACAGTACGGTCAGGCACTTGCTGAAGTTGAATCCAATGCCACCAAAAACAAAGAAAACGGTGAGTCCGAAATAGCATTGCTCGAAACTCTGAAAAGGCAGTATGACGATCTCAGAAACAAAACAAATCTCACATCGGAAGAAAAAAGGACATTGAAATATACTGCTGAGGAATTGGCGAAAACTCTCGGAGTATCTGTTGAGAGCTTGCAAAATGAATCGGGTGCATATAAAGATTTAACAAGCGATGTTGACGAATATATCCAAAAGTTAAGAGAGAGTATTCTTCTTGAAAGCAACAAAGAAGGATATACAGCGGCATATAAAGACTACAACGAAGCCATGAACGATTTGCAGAATGTTTCCGATAAAATGGAAGAAATAAAAGCAAAGATGAAAAATATCGGCTTCGAGGATAAAATGAAAGAGTTGGGTGCTGCTTTTGCAAGTGGCAAAATATCTCTTTCACAATATAACGAAGCACAGAAACAGCTTTATGAGAGTTTTGGTGAAACGGAAGAATCTGTCGAACATCTCCAAACAGAATATTACAATACTTTAAATGCAACCATGCAGGCGGCTAATGGTGTAGCAAGGTATGAAAAGGCTCTCGGTTCTGCCAGAGATGAAAATGAACTGTTTGAAGAACTGATGGGAGATTTTATTGAAAAGACAGATGATTCAAGCAAGGCTCAAGAAGATCACGCTCGGAAAGTACAGGATAATAAAACTGTTATTGAAGAACTGAACAAAAAAATAACTGAAAGTACCGAAAAGACAGAAAAATTAAAAACGGCTTCGGAAAATTATCAAAAAAATTATCAAAAAAAAAGTAAGACTTTGCAAAGTTCGCTGTCAGACCTTGCAGGTGTGTATGACAAGCTGAATCAAGGACAGAAACTTGACCTTGACACGATTTTGAGTCTTGTAGATAAGTATCCCGAATATGCAAGTCAGCTTTTGAAAGCTGCCGACAATGCGGATGCACAAAAACAAGCTATCGAGTTGCTGTTTGAAGCCAAAAGACAGGAATATATCCTTACACAGCAGAGTGCCATTGACAATATCAAAGCAAGCAATGATGTGACCGAACAGATTATAGGTGATGTAAAAAAGCAAATCGAGGCATACAAAAACCTTATAGAAGTTCAAAAAAATGTTTCAAGTGGATTTTTTCAAGTTAATGACGGGAAATTCAAACCGGTTCAGACTGAAGAGGGAAGTTTTGACAGTCTTTTTAAAAAGCCATGGGAAGTTGACGGTCTTGATGAAAAAATAAAGTCCGCACAGGAAATGCTTAATACGTTGGAACGTCAAGTTAGGAGCAATAACAGGCAGATTGGAGAATATGAGGAAAAAATCCAAGCTTTGCAAAGTATTGATATTGGCACTTTTAAAATTACAAATTCGGGAAACGGTTCTTCGAAGAATACTGATGATGAAATCAAAAAGCAGAATGAAGAACGGCTGAATTCATATCTGAAAGACCTTGAACATCTGAAAGCTATGGATCAGCTGACTATTCAAGAGGAAATTGCAAGGTATCAGAAAATAGTTGATGAATTTGTACTGACCTCTGATCAAAGAAAAAGCGTTGAAGAAAAGCTGTATTCTGCCACAAAGAAACTCCGTGAACAAGAGGAAACTGCACAGGAAAATGCCGTTCAAAAGGAATACGAACGCATTGACAGACTTGCAAAACAGGGATATTTGTCAACTCAGCAGGAAATTGCACAGCTTGAAAAAATTGCTGTCAAATACAAGCTGACTACCGAGCAGAAAATTACTCTTGAAGATAAGCTGTA
>ONIF01000489.1 GCA_900317795.1 uncultured Eubacteriales bacterium
CTTTGCTGCGTAAAAAATTCCACCCTGTTTTTCACAGGATGGAATTCTATAAAAATATTTTTGTTTTTTTATCTGTCTACTTGACAGGGGGCGGTTCAAGAGTTATGCCGGTCTGTTTTTTATTTTTCAGCAGGCTCCCACTTGCATCTTACAGGCGACACAATAGAACCATCTTTTTTCATAGCAGTCATTGTTTTGTCAACGACCTTGCGGTCAAGACCGGTAAGCTCTGCTATTTTACCTGCATTCAGCGGTTCACCGGCTTTTTTCATTGCTTCAAGAATTTGTTCTTTTTCACTCATCATCAGTCACCCAGCATCTCGATCATGTAATTTTCCATGCCGATCTGCTCAATCAAGCAGAGATGTCCCTTTACCCAGTTGTAATGCTCCTGCTCGTCAAGAATAAACTGCTCGATCATGTGCCTTGTTACATAGTCGTCATCGAACATTGCAAGAGATTTTGACATCATCGGCAGAGCTTCGGCTGCATCTTTGCAGTCATATTCCAGCATTTCCTTGATGTCGGTGATAACGGGATAAGGCTCAATCTCAACAACAGGTGTTTCTCCAAGCTCGATAAGTCTTGCATTGACCTTTTTAGCCGTTACTGAAAACTTATAAAAAGTTATAAAACAACTTTTATGTTTCATTCCTTGTTCGCTGTGTCCATTTTCGATATAAATCTACTCATGTTTGATATGACACTCCAAAGGCGTAAATTCCCCACTAACGTATGGGTACATATTAACGACACTTGTTTTGGCTATGCCGTTAATTCATAATATCTCATCAGATTAACACTTGCCTGATAATCTCTGTCAACAGTGTTTCCGCAATTATCACAATGATATACTCTATCGGATAATTTCAGATTTTTCTTGATACTTCCACAACAAATACATTTTTTGCTTGACGGATAATATCTGTCTGCCATTGGCATTTATACTGTATCTGCCTGTAAAATTCATAGAAGCACTGTTCCTGTACGGCTTTGGCTAAATGTTTATTTTTCATCATGCCTTTGACATTCAAATCTTCCATCACAATAAACTTTGGCTGTCGGTTTACGATTTCGGAAGTTGCTTTATGAATATGGTCATGACGGATATTTGTTAATCTGTGAGTTATTTTTAAAAGCTGTTTTTCGCTTTTTATAATATTGCGTGTTTTACAATAACATACCTCTTTCTTATTTTTTGAATATTTTTTAGATATTCTGCGTTGCAATCTACGCTTTTTCTTTTTTAGTTTTTTGACTTTTGCAGTTTTATTTATGTTTTTATACTCTTTTGTGTCCGAGCATACAGCAAGCGTTTTTATCCCAATATCAATTCCGATACCATCATTCAATGGCTTACTTGTATTCTCATTAACTTCAATGCCTACTGAAATATACCAATTTATGCCGTCAAATGTCACTCTCGGATTTGAATATTTTACACCTACAGGTATTCTGCCTTTTTCCGCAAGCCTTATATGATTGAATTTCTGTTTGGTTGCTTTTCTGCTTGTTGTCAGCTTTTCAAGTTTTACATGGGTATCAGTAAAGCTGATTTTATCCGTATCAACATAAAAACTTGGCTTAGATTTTCTTCGGCTTTTGTAATTCGGAAACTCTGTAATTCCCTTAAAGAAATTCAGATTACAGCTTGTTTGGCTATATTGTTGCTGTAATTATTAAGCCACATAAACTTTTCGTGTGTTTGTTTCAATTCTGTCAGCCTTTTTCTCAATTCATAGTCGTTGATAAAGCCTTTATCACAATCATAATTTATCTGCTCATAATCAAGCACCCAATTATAAATAAATCTTGCCGTTCCCGCACATTCAAACAGTTTGGTTTTCTGCTTTTGGTTCGGACATAACATTACTTTTATAGTTTTTATCACACTTTTCACCACCTTTGGATTTAGTATAATATTCCGAAACTATAAAAGTCAACATATTTTTATAACTTTTTATAACATCGTCTTAACTGTTAAAAGCCAAAACCCTGTTTTTCTTGTCTTTTCTTCTCTCTACTGCCATTTGAAAAACTTCTTTCAAACACAACAAAGAGAACAAGCATGAATCCATTATAGATTACGCTCGCTCTCTTCGTCAACATCATAGTCGTTAAATTGAATAACGTGAGTTCGATGAAAATTAAACAGACACAAGAAGTTTAGGAATGTTGAGAGAAGGCTTTTTGGGTATGAAAGAATAAGCCACCCGGAGCGGTCAAAAGATTAACAAAGAAATTGTCTATAGAACGATGTCTTGATAGTTCTTCCATGAGAATCTGCCCTTTCTTTCGGTTAATGTTTGCTTGGTAACTTCATTATACCAAATTTCGGGCAGATTTTCTTCTTTTATTTTTTCGTCGAACTCACGTTAATATACGAAAGAAAGCCTAAAATCAGCGTATTCATTCGCTTGATTTTAGGCTTTTTTAGTGGAACAAAATCATTTGTAACTCAAAATTATCAGTTTTCCGTCAAAATATCTGTCCCGGAAGTTTCAATTTTTCCTTTGGCGGAAAATCCTTATCAAATTCCTCAACGTCAGAGTCACTGACATAATAACCCTTTGGTGTCTGATACACTCCACTGATACCGTCAAGATAACCCGTGATCAGTTCTCTGCAAAGAAAAAATGATGAATCTGCATCCTCCGGCAAGTCATGGTATCTGATATTGAAATTGCGTGCATAGTCAAAACCGCATTTGCTGTAAAAATCGATATTGCCCTCGAAAAGAACTGCACCAAATCCAAGTTCCGCTGCCTTATCCAAACAATAGTCAAGTAATTTCTTGCCGTAACCCTGACACTTTAATTCAGGTATAATACAGATAGGTCCCATTGTAAGTACAGGAATCACTCTGCCGTCATCGGCATTGATAATCGTTTTCATGAACATATTCTGCCCGACTGCACCCGGGACGATAAATATTCCAGAATGATTCCCTAATGAGATTTTCAACTTCTCTATAATCCTCTTGTTTTTCGGGACGTATGATGTAATTTTTCATTTTTTATCTTCTCCTCTGTTTATAATTAAAAGAAACTTTTCTCTATTTCAATATACTCTCACAAAATAATTTTGTCAATTAAAAGTATTTCACCCTTGTGTGACACAGTTACAGAAAGGTACTTGTTTTTTTGCTATACTTGGCATATACTTAAAGAAAGGAAGTAATACCATGAGCGAAATAATGATTACAAAAAGCAATTTTACAAAAGAGGTACTTTAGTCCGATAAACCTGTACTGATAGATTTCCGGGCACCGTGGTGTAACCCTTGTCGTATGCAGGACCGATACTTTCGGAGTTTGCAGACAGTCACCTTGAAATCAAAGTAGGCAAGGTCAATGTTGATGAGGAACAGGAACTTGCCATCAAATTCCGTGTAATGAGCATACCCATGTTTGCGGTTGTCAAAAATGGAAAAATCGTCAATCAGACAGTAGGACCGCATTCTGTACAGGCACTTGAAAAATTGGTAAAATAATTGAATTACAGGGGTGTTGTCAATGAGTAAAACGGTAATTATAGGCGGTGTAGCAGGCGGTGCAAGCTGTGCGGCAAGACTTCGCCGTCTTGACGGAGAAAGAGAAATTATTATTTTGGAAAGAGGAAAATATATTTCCTATGCAAACTGCGGTCTGCCCTATCATGTCGGGGGTGTCATTCGCAACAGAAGTTCTCTGCTTTTGATGACTCCCGAACTGATGAAAGACAGATTCAATATTGATGTAAGAGTTGAAAATGAAGTAACCGAAATAAACAAAGAAGAAAAAACGGTCACTGTAAAGAAACTTTCGACAGGTGAAACTTACACCGAAAGCTATGATGACCTTGTGATTGCAACAGGTTCATCACCTCTCAGACCGAAAATAGACGGCATTTCTTCCGACAAAATACACACTCTCTGGACAGTACCCGATACAGATAAAATACGTTCA
>ONIF01000487.1 GCA_900317795.1 uncultured Eubacteriales bacterium
CCCGTTAAGGTCTTACCCTACACCTTATACCGTAATATTTCAGCCGATATGGATTTCCCACAGCTCCGCCTGCTGTTAAGTCAGCACAAACTAATACCAAGGCTTTTTAAATTTTTAGGTATCTTCGGTTTTTAGATGACCGCACATCATATATTCTATATATCTAAGCACATTATGCCATATTTAAACACTTTTGTCAATGTTTTTGGCACTTATTTTGTTACTCCTTTCTTTGATACAATTATAGCAAATTTACGTTTTCAGTGCAATGCAGTTTACAATTTTTCCTGTAATGTAAGTTAATTAACATTCTGTATGGAATCTGTAAGTTACTTTACATTTTGGGGACATACTGCAAATTGCTTTTACTCAAAATTTGCAGTATGATAAAATCACCGAAAGGGAAAAAACAAAATAAAGCGGGGACAGGAAACAATGACTATGAAAAAGACAGTCAAAACGATAATTTTAACAATAATTCTTTTTACGGCTGCAGCAGGCTCATTTACTGCCGCTTACATGATAAACAGTGCCGAAAAAGACAGCCCTGTTTCCACGGAAATTGAAGCCTGCTCGGCAGGTACAATGGCAATGACAGCTTTTGCAGCAGAAAAACACCCCGGTGAATGCGGTTACAATTATGTCAACGAATACGGCAAACATCCGGGCGAAGCAGGATATAATTACCATGAAGAAAACGAAGAAGATGTAAATGCCAACGGCAAGCACCCCGGGGAATGCGGTTACAATTATGTCAACGAATACGGCAAACATCCGGGAGAATCCGGATATGGATATAAGGAAATGCCAACCGCTGAAACAAAGAAAAGCGTGAAAACCGTTGAATTGAAATTTGACGCATACGACTGGAATTATTCCGCAGAGAGCACTAACGCAAAAATCACCTGTGAATTTGACTATGCCGCTAAAAATGCCAGGTTCATTGCAACAGGCACAAAAGCAGGTATCACAAAAGCTGTCCTCAAGGTAAAAAATGCAGAAGGCAAATGGCACAATATTCCGGTAACATTTACGGTAGATAATGACCTTAATGTTTCGGTAAAACAAACAGGCGATATGTTTACAACAGAAAAATAAGATATATCATACCACAGAAAAAGGAGTTTTCAAAAAGTATTTTCTACAAATATCAATGAGCAAATTTCTGATTTTTCATGGAACTGCACAAATATATACCGTTTCCGCTCCCTCTGTCAAAATATTATTTTAATCAAAAATATTTTATGTAGATTATTGATAAAATAGTTGAAATTATTTTTAAAAAGTTGTATAATATAACTATTAGTAAACGACAAAATAAATCGCCCTATGTCATTCCGAGCGAAGCGGGGAATCTTTGAAAGATTCTTCGTCACTTCGTTCCTCAGAATGACAAAAGGAAATTTTCAGTGACGTTTACTATATAAAAACAAACCCTGTCGAAACGGATGTCGAAACGGATTTTTCTCAAATGCCGTAGAATGCTCATATTTGCACTTTCCGTATCTGCAATCAATTTGACTGCGTTACAGATGTCATTGCTGGTGAGGGCATTTTCAGGAGATATATACTTGACCTGCAAAAATGTGAAAAATTAGGCATTCTTGAGGGCGGACACTGTTATGATTTTCTTGGCTATGACATGAAACGTGTGCTGACGACGGGACTTTGGTATGACTGCAATATGCTTATACGGCAATATGAAAGAAAACTCGAATGGCTTGGAAAAGAAAAATCAAGTGCAATGAAGATTGATGAACAGTATAAAAAGTACCTCAGTGAAAGCATAAAAGAAGCTCATGAGGCACTTGAAAAATTCGCAAATATCACACCGATGAAAGACGAATACAATGATTTTATTCTAAAAGTCGGTTCGGGAAATGCATATATAGATGAGATAATCAATGAATTTGACGGAAAAGAAAAAAGGGATTATACACGAATGGCATTTATGAAGCCTGTTTTGCCACACGAATTCGGGCAGATTTGGCATGATGAACCATACCGCCCCAAATATTTCACATACAGTGAGCTGTTTCGGAATGGCAGCGACGTGGAGTGGCTGACGGCATCATTGACAGGAAATTTTGACTTGCCCGAAAACTGCGGTGAAATACAGCCTTTTTATGCACTTGTGCCCGTGTTTGCAGGGGATTGAAGAAAGCAAAATTCAGTCATGGGAGTATCGTTCCAATGCTTTTTCCATTGTTTGTCTTATCTCGTCAGCGACTTCGGGCGGATCTGTCACCGTCACATATCGGCAATACTGCATTGCCCATGGCATTTTTATCGGCTTTGACCGTCACCGAAATTTTTCCCTCGTCCGTTTCTTTCAATTCCACACTTTTTCCAAACCAGTCAAACACATCATTCAAATGTTTTTCATCTGTCAGAAAAGTTATTTTTTGTGCTTTTCCCGTAAACATGTAGAGGCGTTGGGCAAAATGCGGTTCAGAAACACGGCTGACAAGCAGTCGTGTTTCTTCTTTTGCCCTGTTGAAGCCTTTTTCGCATTCCGTGCATGAAATGATACGGTCCACACGCATACAGGAAAGATTGTCATGATGTTCATGACGGCAGTATAAATACAGCCTTCCCATTGACAGTATCATTTTTATGGGATAAACAGTGTATTTATCATCTCTGCGTGGAACAAGAGATTTATTGATATGATAATCTCCATATACGACATTAAGCATTTTTTCATTTGAGATGGCGGAATCTATGGTTCTGATATTGATATTCATTCTCTTATTGTACAAATCGGGCGGGTATTCATTGTCAAGAAAATTGATATTTTCCCCTTTTGTGAGTTTGGAGAAAATTTTTCTTGCATTGTCGTTTTTATCCGTGTGAAAACCTTTTACAGCTTTCAGCGATGCAAGCATAATTCTGCAGTCGCTTCTTCTTACTTTGCCGATATATTCATACAATTCTCTTTTGCCTTCGGGATTTTCCTCATCTTTGAGCTTTGTCTTTATTTCAAAAAGACCTGTTTTTTCTCCGAAAGCTTTCAGATATTGAAGTCTTGTTTTTATCCTTGTGCGGTAATTGCGGTCAGAAAGATATAAATTCGGATGTTTATCGTGAAGGAGTGTTTGTATCTTATATACGGACACTCCTTTTGCATTTTCCTGCAGAATATCAAGTATATCATTGTCCATTTGGGCAGCAGATTCACATTCACTCATGTGTTTATCTTCACTGGATTTTTTCTCTTTCGTTGCAGCGGTTGCACTCATTGAAAGATTTCTCCTTTCAAAAATGATTTTTGTATAATTATAACAGCAGTCCACGCTTATTTCAAGCAAATCGAAAATAAAATTTATAAAACTGTCAGAATTCCGACAATCGTAAGTGCTATAATACCATCAACGACACGGCAAGACAAATAAATTTGTCGTAATTCAAAAATGAAAGGTGATTTTTACAATGAAAAACAACGGTACGTGCAATTACT
>ONIF01000485.1 GCA_900317795.1 uncultured Eubacteriales bacterium
GAAGAATAAACGTACTCATGCGATTTGATTTCCTTTTCTACTGCTTTAACTATTGCCATGCTTTTCAATCCTTTCTGCGATTTTATCAAGTTTCTTTTCCAGACTGTCGAGAGTATGTTCTTCATCTTTGGAAATTTCGGAGATAATTTTTTTCATGAACTTTTCAAGTTCTTCCTGTTTCTGCAAGACGGCGTTGAGCTGTGTATCATTGACAGACTTCTTGAAGTTGCAGAGATGGGCGATTTGGTTGATGTTAGTGCCTATGCGTGTCATAGCTAAAAGTAACTGTGGAATTTCATCTTTGACAACGATTTTCTTATTCTGCGTTGCCGCAAGGATAAATTCCGATACATTCATGTGTGCAAGTGTAGCCTGTTCTTGTATGTGCTGTTTCTCGTCAGGTGAAACTCTGATAATAATATTTGTGGTCTTGTTCTGTTCTTTCATGTCAAAAACTCCTGTTCTAAAATCAAAATTCAGCGGAAGAAATAGAGATATGCAAGCATAGATTTTGTATATACGAAATACATACAAAATCGCTTGATGGTGAAATCCCCATCCCCCTTGATTTTCAAATCCAAAATCGCTTTTGCTCACCATCAACGATAACACAAACGAAATTTTCGGGAGATGGTATGATGGACAAGGAAATGAAAAGCGAAAGAATTACTTTAAGGATATCGCCAAAAGAAAAGAAGGAAATTGAAAAGAAAGCTGCACAGGAAAATCTGTCGGTTTCAAAATATCTTATGTACTTGACTAAAAGTGAAAAATCACTCGTAACGGATCATGTGGTCGATTTGTGTTTGGATATTACGAAAATTTCTGTAGATATACATCATTTGGTTACCAGTGTTGATTGGGAAGAATATGTTCATAACGGAAGAATTTGTGAAATTAGAGATTTAATGCTTTCAATAAGGAATAATACTTCAGAAATTCTTGAGATTCTCTACAAAGAAGATGTTGAAACAAAAAATAATGCGGATCAATATAAACGAATAGGAAAACAGTTAGATAAACTGATTACTTTGATGTCCGAAAAAAATAATATACAAAAGTAAGAGCCAGAATTTTGTACTATTGCTGAATTTTTAGTCAATATATCAGAAAATAGCTTTTATCAATTATAAAATATTTTTGTCGGGAAGGAGTTAGCCATTATGATAGTAAAGGAAAACGGCATAGCATCTCGCCCTGATTTTGAGTTGTTCAAGAGTAATATCTGTCATTCACTGAAAGAATTGGGAGATATTCAATTTCTTATTGAAAAGATAAAGAGTGATGAAGTCAATATGTATTATCAACGCTGTTGGTATCCTGAATGTCTGTATCTTCTTGCGATGATTGATTATATAAGCAGATTGAATAATATACCCATCTGTACAAACTATAATCAGATAAGGCAGTTAAAGCTGAGAGAAAAGATATATCCTGTTGGTATCGAATTGGCTGATATGGTTTATCATAGTGAAGAAATGAAAATTAAAGCTGAATTATCTGCTATTCCAGAATTTTTGAGATTCAATATTGTCGAAAATGAAGTGCGGAATGTTGTATAATGAAAATGTGTAAACATACATCTTTTTATACTGTAAAAATGTGAAAAAATCCTTAAATTCATATCTAAAAATGTGTAGAGCAGAGCCGCTGAACTGTATTGGTAGTTCAGCGGCTAAAAAATTATGTATTTACGCAGGGTTGATAGCATTGTCCTTATCTTTTGCAATATCATGTATGGCATTAACGATAGCTTGAATGTCTGATATATATTGCTCAACATATTCTTTTGTAATATCTGTTTGTGCAGCAGAAGAATGATCCCTGTCATTCTGATGAGCAATCTTGTTTCGCCTTGCAAATAGCTGTCCAACCAACTTATAACCGGCTTCACCAAACACAATACCGATAAGATTTAACTGCTCACGCATACTATCTCCCGACAGAAACACATCTTTTGTAAATCTCTCGTTGAGATACTCGAAAAACCATTCATCCGATTCTTTGGCAGCCAGACCTTCTTCCACTTTTGACATTTTTACTTCAAGACTCTTGTATTTTTCGCTTTTTTCCCATTCACCTGTAAACATACGGAATAAGCAATACTTACTCATCTCGTGAAGAAAGAAATCAAGCAAACTTTCAGCGAAAACGATTTGTGACCGCCAGATGATTTGACAGCCCTCTGTATTTCCCTCTGACAATAAGTTATCGGCTACTGTAAACTGTTCTTTCACAGACTGCATACTTTCGTCAAAATGTTGTTTTATTTCTGACAAGCGGAAATGAACAGGTGGGGGAACGGCTTTTTTATCTCTTTTATCCTCAATGCGAGGTGTTAATGATAAATCTCTTTTTCTCATATCACACCTCACTGAATTTTCTCGACTACATTGGCAAAATCAACATT
>ONIF01000483.1 GCA_900317795.1 uncultured Eubacteriales bacterium
TTCAAATGGCTTTCGCCTCCTTCCTTGGGGGCTTGGGGGTCGCCCCCAACGAGGTGTCAATGGCTTGCCATTGGCGTACCTCGCTATCCGTAAAATAAAGTACAGCGGGTTCAAAAAAACAAATGATAAACCCGACTGTGTTGAGCTGTGAAACCCGACAGAAGAAAAAGAATAATGAACAAATCATTAAAATCATCAGCGAAGCTGACGCAGCTTCCTCTGTTGGAAATCAACACTCCGTATAAGCGTATAGCACCTCCTGTTCCTTGAAATTTATTCAATGGTTCTTCTCCTTTCACGATCATATTCCGTAATATGTGAATATTCTTCACATTACGGTAACATAATCATATCACACGGGAAATCATATGTCAATACCAATATCTCGCGTCCATGCGACAGTGAGCGCGGATTTATCATTCCCGTTGACAATCTTGAAACAATTTGCTATACTGTTGAGGAAAGATAGAGAAATGAAAAATCAATCATGAGGTGAAAATAATTGAAAAAATATTTTTTTCGGATAGACGCAGATAAGCGCTTGGCAATGTTTTACTACGGTGAAAAAAATTTGACGATTTTTTTGCACTGGCAGAGGATTATCAAAACAATCACCATACATCACTGAAAGCTGTTTCGGAGGAAATGCAGAAGTATGTTGAACTCGGCAAAAAGGAAAACGCCGTCTTTCATGCAAAGCTCACGCGGCTGAAAAAGAAAATGGCAGACAACATTTTTGCGCTTGTTTTCATGAATATCATGGAACTTTTCTATCAAAAGCAGCGAGAAAAATTGATTGCTTTGAATGTAAAAAATCTCCTTCAATCCGTCATTTCCTTCAATACACGACAGGCAAAGAAAGCTATACAGAAAAAGTTTGAAGAACTCGAATATAATATGATTGGCTTCGAGTTTATGCTTTGCGGCAACTTAAGCATAGCAAATAAGGGTGCATTTTTTGAATCAAATGAAGGATATATCATTTTTCTCGAGGACAACAAAAGCGTCATCTATTGTGGATTGAACGAATCATTGGAACCGTTCGTTGAAGGTTTTGACGCATATTTGAATGCAAGTAACACCAAAATTTATATCTGCAAAAATTGTGGAGGGCGATATTTCAATACCGATGACAAAGGTTATTGCTCAAAGCCCGTATGTCAGCAATTTAAAAGATTAATGTATAAAAGGCAAAATCGTGAGAGCCGCAAACAAGATGTGTACCGTAATCTTATTGATAGCTATAATACCTATGTCCGTACACTCAAGCGCAAACTGACGCTTATGCGCATAGAGCAATCCGATATGCAGCAGTTTGAAAAGGAGCAGGAACAGTGCGCCGCTGTTATCAGAAAAGCAGTCAGTGATTACCGCGAGCAACAGAAGCCTATAGACGACGAGTTGAACGCACTTATTCTGGAAAAGAGAAAGAAAATGAAGGAGATTACGGATAGAATTACAGATAAATACTTTGGATGATAGAAAAGGCTATTGCGTGAAACGTCGCAGTAGCCTTTTGATGTTATTAATACAATTTATAAAAACGTCTTGTTATTTATGTATAGATTATGGTATAATATCACTATAGAATTACCAAGGGGCGAGAATTATGAGCGAAAAGAATCAATTTGACTGGATACCATTTTATGAGGAGTTTGCGGACAAGCTGCTGGCATATAAAGACAACCGGCAGGAACTGATTGAAAAGATAAAGCAGGTTTATGAGGTTACAGGAATAAAGCTGCCGACACTTGAACGCAATGAGGACGGAGAAAATGAGATTATAGATATTGATCCGTTTACTACATTTGGTCTTTTTAATAAACAAATCACAGATGAAAACAGAATTAAAATAATAACTGAGATCAAAGAATTGTTTTCTATCAACTCTGATATACCAACCAGTTTTGATGGAATCCCTGTTTTAACTCCCCGGAAAGCTACATTCTATTGGTTTGGAAACGGTCGTGGTGAACACGATATTGATAATCTTTGGGACGTTTTCGCTTATGCTTTAGCACTTTCAAGTTCAGATACGCCTGAACTCAGAGAGAAGTTTTCAAATTTGTTTAATGTTTCCCTTTCTCAAAAGGGCGTAAAGTGGAATCTTTCAATGGGCTTATATTGGATTCGCCCTAACAGA
>ONIF01000481.1 GCA_900317795.1 uncultured Eubacteriales bacterium
TTGTCTTATGTGTTTGGCGGAGGAATTGTTGCGGCAATCAAATTTGATTTGACAACAGATGTAAGTGATGAAGAAATGATAATCATGGTGCTTGCATATTCTGCACTTTTCATAGCACTTACAGCGGTATTTATGCTGATAGCTACTCTTTCAAAAAGAACAGGCTTTGCAATCGCTTTAAGTATCGTAATACCTATTATAGTATCTCTTATAGTGAGAATATTGTCAGTTGGGTTTGACTGGGTGACAAATGCGGCAAGCTACTGGATATTTGACACGGTAACGCTTGTAAGCACTCTTTATCAAAACAGCGATATATATATACCTTTCATGGTAGCACCGATATATTTTTTTAAAAATTGCGGATTGTGCATTTTGGATTTTTAAGGGAAAAGAAAAAAATCCTTTTGGCGATTTGTTGACAATTATATCATAATTCTGTTATAATGACTGTAAAATAAATTATATTACGGAGGGTAATTATGCAGGGAAATGTAAGACCGGAAACAATGGAAAGAATTACAACAAAGGAACTTGCAGAGGCTTTCATTGACGAGCAGGTAAAGGCATTGAGAGAACAAATAGGCGATAAAAAAGTTCTCCTTGCACTTTCGGGCGGAGTTGACAGCTCTGTTGTAGCTGCACTGCTCATAAAGGCAGTCGGACAACAGCTTGTATGCGTTCATGTCAATCACGGACTTCTGCGTAAAGGCGAGCCTGAACAGGTTATCGAAGTTTTCAAAAATCAGATGAACGCAAATCTGATATACGTTGATGCCGTTGACAGATTTCTTGACAAGCTTGCAGGAGTTGCAGAGCCCGAGAAAAAAAGAAAAATTATAGGTGCGGAATTTATCCGTGTATTCGAGGAAGAAGCACGTAAACTTGATGGAATAGAGTTTCTTGCACAGGGTACGATTTATCCCGATATTCTTGAAAGCGACGGTGTAAAGGCACATCACAATGTAGGGGGCTTGCCCGAGGACCTTAAATTTGAGCTGGTAGAGCCTGTCAAACTTCTCTTTAAAGACGAAGTCAGAGTAGTGGGCAAAACGCTGGGCTTGCCCGATAATATGGTATATCGTCAGCCGTTCCCCGGTCCCGGACTTGGCGTGCGTTGCCTTGGAGCGATAACCCGTGACAGATTGGAGGCAGTCCGTGAGTCTGATGCGATTTTGCGTGAGGAGTTTGCAAAGAACGGTCTTGAAGGCAAAGTATGGCAGTATTTTACGGCAGTACCCGATTTCAAGTCGGTGGGCGTAGTTGACGGAAAGAGAACTTTTGCATATCCCGTAATCATTCGTGCCGTGAATACAAAAGACGCTATGACTGCAACCGTTGAAAATGTTCCGTTTGAGCTTTTACAGCACATAACTGCACGCATTACATCGGAAGTTGCCAATGTCAACAGAGTGCTGTTTGATTTGACACCGAAGCCCTCTGCTACAATCGAGTGGGAGTAATAATTGATTTTTCTTAAAAAGAAGAACTATTTGATTTGATTGGAAATCAGATAGTTCTTTTTTATTCGTAGTAAACGACAAAATAAATTGCCCTATGTCATTCCGAGCGAAGCGAGGAATCTTTGAAAGATTCTTCGTCACTTCGTTCCTCAGAATGACAAAAGGAAATAAAGCTGTATCTGTAAATCAAAAACGTTTAAAATTTCTTATCAATGCCTTTGAGTATTTTATGACATGATTTTAAAAAGTCAAGCCAAAACAGTTCCGAATTTATATATTATTTCGGGAATTGTTTTGGCTTGTTTTTTTGGCGAAAAGTCTATAAAATGATAAAAATTACTTTATTTTCGTTGAATAGTGTGATATAATAATAAACATTAGACAAAAAATATAAAGATTTTGAAAAATAAAAGGAGATGTTTACCATGAAAACCATTGCAGAAATTCAGTCGGAGTTGAGAAAGCTCTGTCAGGAGCTGGAAGCACTCAAACAGGAACAGGAAGCAAAAGCCAAAGAGGTTGACTTGAAGAAAATATGTGCTGTTGCGTCACGTTATCCGATAGAAAATCACCCCATGCTCAATGAGGACGAACATCACAAGGATATGTATTTGCAGATATTGTTTTCTGTTGCAGTTCTTGAAAAACAGAACAATGAAGACGGTATCAAAACGATATGCCGAATAGCTTACGGAATGGGCTATACAGGAGATTTTGAAAGCCTGCTGATAAAAGCCCAGACAATGAATTTTGATATACTTGACGAGTGTACAAGGCTTTTCGGCAAGAGTGAGTTGAAATATATACTGCTGTTGGAGTGTATGCTTGTAACGGCAGAATTTGACGGAGGAAAACGCAGGGCATTGGAATATATTTCAGAATTAGCCGTACTTTTGAATATCACAAAAGAAGATATTGTATTCCTTGCCAACCTTGCGAGAGTGATATTAACGCAGGATTTAAGTGAATATAAAATTGCTACACCAAATAATTACAGTATATTTGACTGTTATCTTAAAAATTTTGAGAGTGAATTTGATATACAATTAATAGAAATACGATATTTATTACGTCAAAGAGTATCTTGGTCATCTAGTACCACTGATGATTTTGTCTTAAAAAGTTATGAAATAGATAAAAATTGTAATTTAATATTTCATTATCAACAGAAATAT
>ONIF01000480.1 GCA_900317795.1 uncultured Eubacteriales bacterium
TAATACAAGATATATTGAACCTACATACAAAACACAGTATAATTACAATAGATGGATTAACAATTCGAAATCAAATTGGGGACCTTGTGCAGGTACATGGTCGGGAGTATATTGTGGCAACTATGAAGAAAGAGGATGGTCGGATGAACCATTACCTTGTACAAGTGATCCTATATGGAGCGGTCAGCTTGGTGGATATTTCCGTATGTACGGCTACAACAAAGATCTTTGGTACAACGAAACAACCAGGCAAGTTCAAACTGGTGGAGGTTATACTGAATATCAGTACAGAGATCGCTATCAAATATATACATATTACTTCAAGAAAGTGGAATCCAAAGAGTCTTCAACCGAAGTCAGGACATCTGATAGTATCAGCAATGTAAATAAATGGGTAAGGTATATCGAAAAGTAATATTTTTTGAAAATTGAATAATGATAAGAAACACGGTAGAAATGCTGTAATAAACAGCAAATCTATCGTGTTTTTTTATTGGAAAATAAAATTATCGTGGTATGTTGACACGAAAAATAAAATGTGTTAATCTGTTTTACATTGTTTATTTTCTGATACGGAGATTGAGGAAAAAATCTCTGCATCAGTTAGAAAATAATAAATAAATCTAACCAAGAAAAACAGCTTTCATTTTTGATGGCTGTTTTTTGTCATATTAGGAAGAATTTGAATTGTGAATATATATCAGTTTTGCTATGAACTTTAGTTTCATATATTAGTAACCCGAAAACCTTTTTATGACCGAAAAGTGCAGAAGTCCGCCTTCAATCGTTTTGTATTTTCAAAAAACAAAATGATTGGAGGAACTCAAAATGAGTTATAAAACAAAGAGAGTATTTATAAAGAACGCAAAGGGAACTTATACAGAAATCAGTTATGAGGAATTCCGCAGCCGCAAAGCAGCAGATAAGTCTTTCAAAGAGAGAAAGTTTGTCAGAGTTTTTGTTGATACGCTTATGGAAGCCGATGAAGCCGGCTATCATTCAATAGAAAGTCTCAGAAGGCATTTAAGACATTTGAGAACAACGGACAAAGAACATAATCTTGAATTTCTTGCAGAAGTACCTCATGCGGCAAGACTTGATATGAATGAAGTATCAGAAAGTTTGGAAGATGCACTTGAAAAGAAAATGATGATTGAAAAACTCCGTTCCTGTATACCAA
The DNA here is from genome assembly GCA_900317795.1 of uncultured Eubacteriales bacterium. GTDB lineage: Bacteria > Bacillota > Clostridia > Oscillospirales > Acutalibacteraceae > UBA1213. The sequence goes on from ONIF01000480.1 coordinate 1,181, forward strand.
AACTTACGAAAAAGCAGCAGGAATTGATACAATACCTGTATTTCGATGGTCTTTCCCAAGAGGAAGTTGCAAAAATATTTGGTATCACACAGTCGGCAGTAAGTCAGAGAAAAGCTACTGTTATCAAAAAACTCAGAAAGCTTATGACAGCCGAATAAAACGGTGTTATATCCGAAATATATGCAAGCCTGTCGGTTTTCAAAGGTGAACAGTACATAAAGTACACAGAGAAATTAAACAGAAGTATCACGGTTATTAAGCCGAATGATTTTTAATAAAAAATAAGCTGTTGCAACAGAGAAATTAAACAGAAGTATCACGATTATTAAGCCGAATGATTTTTAATAAAAAATAAGCTGTTGCAGAATTACTAATGAAAATTCTGTAATGGCTTATTTTATTTGTGTAAAATGCTGAAATTTGAAATTTAAAAAAATATTTTTCAAAAAACCTTATATGACTGCCCGTTTTTTGCCAGTAAGGGATAAGGCTGAAAAAACCTTATGTACTTTGAAAACTGAATATACAGCACATCTGATACATTCCTTCTGTTGTTCGGAACGGGCGAGCCACACAAGCGGACGCACGATTACGGTAAAAACAGCCGGATGTTTTCTGTTGGCTGAAAAATATTACTCCATAGATGCAGGAAAGATATTGTTTTCAGAATACAGCAGAAATATCCGGAACATTTACTGTATAGTGCCTTCAGGACTTGGACACTGCAGAGGCTCTGCAGTGGGGGCGATGACAGGCAGAGGGGACAATGATACTTCCGTCCAGCCACAGACTCACGCAATGGATGACAGGCAGAGGGGACAATGATACTTCCGTCCAGCCACAGACTCACGCAATGGGGGCGGTCACGAGAGAACCTCGTGATGGTGGGATTCCAATGAGATTGCATAAGCCGACAATCGTCAGATGTGTTCCTATTACCGCAGGGAATCGTGGATAAATAGCGGTAAAATACAAAACGATTAAAAAAAGCGAACAGCTTTTTAAGATAACTTGGTTATGATTGTTGAAAAGAGCTGCGGCAGGCAGTCGGCTTGTCGCAGCTCCATACATAAAAACGGAGGTTAAATGTACGAAGTAAGAAAAGGCGAAATTTATTATGCAGACTTATCGCCTGTTGTCGGTAGTGAGCAGGGCGGCATACGACCTGTTGTAATTTTGCAGAATGACAAAGGAAATCATTACAGTCCGACAACGATTATTGCTGCTGTTACGAGCAGAAAAAAGAAAAGCTATTTGCCAACACATATTCAAATCAATGTTCCACAGATGAAACGAAAATCGGTTGTAATGTTGGAACAAGTCAGAACGATAGACAAAAGCAGGCTCTTGGAATATATCGGCAAAGTTGATGGCAGCACAATGCAGAAAATAGACAAAGCTGTGAAAATCAGTTTTGAAGTGAAATGAGGATAAAAATATGGATATGAAATATATGGCTGAAAATGGGATAGATACTGAAAATGTTATTCAGACAGGCTTTAATGACTGTCTGGTGACGGTTTATTTTGCGAAAAATCGAAATACCAAAAAGGAAAATATCGTTTTGGAAAGTTTGCTTGACACATTTGAAAAGAGGATCAGCACACAAATAAAATCTTCATCTTTCTGAAAAAATGGTCTGGATATTCGTGAAAGTTTGTAGTATTGTTGGGTTGCAAAAAAATTTTGAAAGGATGATACGATGAAAAGAGTGTACTGCCTGTACAGAGTTTCAACGAAAGGTCAGGTTGACAAGGACGATATTCCCATGCAGAAAACTTCATGCAGAG
>ONIF01000479.1 GCA_900317795.1 uncultured Eubacteriales bacterium
TCTCTTTCTGAAAAAATAAAATATATTAAAAAAGAGCGATAACAGCAACTATGCAAGTCTTTGTTATCGCTCGATTTTACAGAAAACAAAAAAGGACTGTAAAATCATTCGTCTTTCTGAATGAACTTACAGTCCGTTATATATTTTCTTTGTGTATGTGGGTATGGTTATCCCACAGGGTTGCCGCATGAAGCGACAGCATTTCTTGCTATATCAGGGATATAGCTGTAAACACTTGCGTGTTAATCTGAAACCGCTCTAAGCCGGGTTGAGCACACTTGCATAGTGCAAATGATCTGAATGTTAACTGAGATTATTATATAGTTTGTTTGCTGCAATGTCAAGAATTATAGCAAAGAAAAAAGCGGAGATATAACCGATTGGAGTAACATTCGTGCTACTGTCGGCACAGGTGGATTTACTGTCTTGAATGGAACGGTCATCGGGAAAGAGGGGTATAGCTTGTGTAGAGAGTATCACGGCAGGCGGCTACAGTATTCAGCGACTTCACATCAGAGTGTTGGTACATAGCGTTTAGTAAAATGTTTTTGGGGAAGTGGAACTTGAAGTCCACTTCCCCATTTCTGACTATTACGAATATATTACTCAAACTTCCCACACTCCAAATAACTTTAACCCCTGCTAAACACTAAGAAAAACAGCAACAAAAAAGGCACAGTCCCCTGAAATGTGGTATAATTGTAATAGTCAAAACACAACAACCACAGGAGGACTATGCCATGGCTATTATAACACAGAATATCAGAGACAATCAAGAGCGTGAGGGCAGAATTTCAAATTTTCTGAAACGATTCGATATCGGCAAGCTACTTGTAAAATGCGGTGCCGGTAAGGAAAAGGGAATCTGCATCGTAGCTATATTCAGATACTTAATGTGCCTGATGTTATATTCAGATACTTAATGTGCCTGATGTTTTCCGACAGATCAATGTATATGCAGATAGCAACCGGACGTTTTGCAGAAGGCTATTCCAAGAATACTGTGTATCGTTTTCTGAACAGCTTCAAAACAAATTGGGAGCGTTTTACGGTACTGCTTTCAGAAAGAATCATCAACACTTTTCTTCGTCCGCTTACGAAAGAAGATCGTGAAGATGTATTCATCTTTGACGACAGCACCTATAAAAAAACAAGGTATAAGCATACAGAACTTGTAGCAAAGGTTTTTGACCATGTTTCGATGAAATATATCAAAGGCTTTCGTATGCTGACTCTCGGTTGGTCTGACGGTAATTCTTTTGTTCCTATCGCACACAGGTTGATGTCATCCTCCGACGACAAAAATATGCTTGGCACTAAAAAATCATTTGACAAGCGTTCAATTGCACATAAGCGCCGTGAGCAGGCAAGAATGAAAGCTACTGATGTTATGCTTGATATGCTGAAAACGGCTTTAAAAGCCGGTCACAGGGCTAAGTGGGTCCTTTTTGACAGTTGGTTCTCCAATCCGAAGGAAATAATCCGTATCAAAAATGAATGCGATCTTGATACTATTGCTATGGTAAAAAAGAGCTCTAAGATCAACTACATTTTTAATGGTGAGAAGCTCAATGTGAAACAGATTTTCGGCAAGTGCAAAAAGCGTCCCGGTCGTTCCAGATACCTTCTTTCTGTTATAGTGACAGTTACTTCCAAAGACGAAAACGGAAATGAAAGGACAATTCCTGCAAGAATAGTCTGTGTCAGGAATCGTTCCAACAGGAAAGATTGGCTTGCAATAATCTGCACCAATACCGAACTTTCCGAAAAAGAGATCATTCGTATTTACGGCAAAAGATGGGATATTGAAGTATTCTTCAAAACCTGTAAATCTATGCTCAAACTTGAAACAGGCTGCCGCAGCCTTTCATACGATGCTATGACGGCATATGTTTCCATTGTTTTCACAAGATATATGCTTCTTTCTGTTGAAAAACGAATAGATGAAGATGACAGAACTGCCGGAGAACTTTTCTTTCTGATGTGTGACGAATTACAGGATATTACTTTCAGCCATTCTATGTCAATTATTGCACAGGCTTTTCTTGACAGTGTTATGGAGCTTCTGCACCTGACGAATGAACAAATCGCCGAGCTTTTGAACAGGTTTTACTCCAGAATGCCTGCCTATCTGCGCAGATCATTGGCTTTTTCTTGTGATGCAGCATAATTGATTATCTGTTTTCGGCTTGGTTATCGGCTTTTTCGGGTGTTTCGGTGTGGGAAGTTTGAGTATTTAAGAAATTGTCTTATCACAATGACTTCATTTGCTATTGAGACAGAAGAGCCCCGCAAGGATGATATCCATTTACACATAAATGATTCCAGCAGA
>ONIF01000477.1 GCA_900317795.1 uncultured Eubacteriales bacterium
GCTATTTTACGGGAAAATTGGGTGCGGATATGTTCGGCATACGTTCAAAGGAAAATGTCACCTCCGCAACAGAAAAAATTCTTTCGGACATTCGCATAATGTATAAAGATGAAAAGCCGTTAGTGCCTGTTGAAATGGATTTCAGAATGAAAGACGGAGAAAATATATGTTTGAAAGTGCGTGACGGTGACGGAAATTCTGTTGAAGTAAATGGCGGAATGCCCGAAAAGGCTTTGAAAGTAGCTTTGACGGAAGAAAAATGCCGTGCAAACCTCACTAAAACGGGCGGTACACCGTTTTTTGAAAACGGATTTCATGCGGATATGCAGGAGGGCTTGACCGTTCCTATGTCGGAAATGAATGCACTCAGAAGAAATGCCCTTGAACAGCTTATGCAGAAACGTATTAAAAGAGAGCCTTTTGAATGTGCAGAACCCGTTTTTCCCGTGACGCATTCAAGGAAAAATAAACTGCCGAAATATTTCAGAGGAAGATTTGTCAACAGTGACATTCCCGACAGTTTTCTTGACAGCGAATTGATATATGTGCCGATTGATTTAAAAGATGACGAGTATAATTCTTTGATGGACAGGGGATTTGCCGTAGCGGTTGAGATACCGAGAGGAATGTTCGGCATGGAGAATAAAATTTTTGAAAGACTGAAACATATACAGACGCTTGGCATAAATGAAGTTTTAGCGTCAAATATCGGTGCTGTCGAAATGGCGAAAGAATTGGATATGGATATACATGGCGGATTTGGCTTAAATATCACAAATACAGCGTCAGTCGAATGGGCGGAACGAGAGGGACTTCTTGACATAGAAGTTTCCATAGAACTCACACTCGAACAGATAGCAAAATTGGGCGGAAAGATACCTTTGGGAATCGTAAGTTACGGGTTAATGCCGTTAATGCTGACAAGAAACAATCCTGCACAAAAAACGGGCTATATCCGTGACAGAAAAGGCATTGATTTTCCCGTACATACATACGGTGCTTGCAGTGAGATTTTAAATTCCGTACCCGTGATTTTGTCCGACAGAAAAAATGAACTGAAAGGAATTGATTTTGAAGTTTATCGCTTTAGTGTTGAAAACTCTGTTGAAATTGGGGAAAATTCCGCATTATACGGCAGTTTACCGCTTGAAAAAGGCAAATTTACAAGAGGTTTATATTATCGTGGAGTTATATAAATATGAAAAAGTCACCCGATTATTGAACCGCCCCCTGTCAAGTAGACAGATAAAAAAACAAAAATATTTTTATAGAATTCCATCCTGTGAAAAACAGGGTGGAATTTTTTACGCAGCAAAGAACAGGGTGGAATTTTTTACGCAGCAAAGGCTTGATTGTATTCTATTGGTGTCATGCAATTAAGCCTTTGCTGATAACGGCTTGTATTGTAAAAATCAATATATTCTTCGATTGCTTTTGTAAGTTCTTCTCTGGAAGTAAATTTTTTGAGGTAGTACATCTCGGATTTTAAAATTCCCCAATAGCCTTCCATTGGTCCATTGTCAATGCATCTTCCAACTCGTGACATACTTTGTACCATACCTGCCTGAATCAGTTTGTCATGAAAAGTTTTATTTGTGTACTGGAATCCTCTGTCACTGTGAAACAGAGGATGTGCATCGGGATTACGGTGGACAGCTTCATCAAAGGTTTCAAATACGAGTGGATTGTTGTTGCTGTCTCCGATTTTGAATGATACGATTCGTCTGTCATACAGATCAAGAATCGCACTCAGGTAGATTTTTTTGACCTGTGTACCGACATAATATTTGAATTCCGTAACATCTGTCAGCCATTTCTCATTTGGTCTGTCTGCATGAAAATTCCTGTTAAGAATATTCTCGGCAGTTATTTCAGGTGTGGACTTGATGTAATTGTATCTTTTTCTTCTGCATACAGACTTGAGGTGTAATATCCGCATGAGCCTGTATATCCGTTTCTTGTTGTAATGAACTTTGTACCTGCGATTGACTGTTATTGTCATCTGACGGTATCCCAATATTCCGTTCTGTTCTTCATACAGGTTTTTTATCCACTCTACAAGCTGCTCGTTGATTTTTTGATGCTCACTCGGCACTCTCTTCAGCCATTTGTAATATCCCGAACGTGACACTCCTGCTTTTGAACAAAGTTTTTTGATGGGATAGCCTTCTGTCTTGTTCAAATATTGGATCGCTGTGTATTTATCTTCCAATCTGCACCCGCTTAATGACCGCCTCCTCTCAGCTCCCTCAATTTTTTTAGCAGCTTGTTCTCCATTTCCGCATCCTGAAGCTGTGCCCTTAATAGCTTATTTTCCATACGAAGACGCTCTGTTTCATTCATTTCTTCGTCTCCCTTGCTGCGTCCTCTGCCGTCCTGTAATCCTTCTATTCCTTTTTCTTCATACTTTCTTACCCATGAATAAATCTGTTGATACGAAACCTTGTATGTTTCCACTGTCAATCCGTAATCCTTACCATGCTCTATACAAAACGCTACCATTTCACTGCGTTCTGCCTGCGTAGTCTTTCTTCCTTTGGTCATATATATTTCTCCTTTCGCTGAACTGCGATTTTTGAATTCTTTATGACCATTATACCACTTTATCCATCTTCCTAAAACACTATGATTTGATATTCCGTACTTTCTGCATATTTCACGCTGACTTCCTTCTCCTTCAAGAAATGATTTCACCGCTATTATCTGTAATTCCTTGCTATATTTTTTCTTCCTCTTTCTCGACATAGATTAACCCCCATAAAGTAGACTTGAAAACTTTTTGTTTTTTCAAGTGTCTACTCTATGGGGATTATATCA
>ONIF01000475.1:0-1230 GCA_900317795.1 uncultured Eubacteriales bacterium
TTTATATATCAGATAAGCCGGTGTGTCGGAATTGGCAGACGATGCAGACTCAAAATCTGTTGCTCGCAAGGGCGTGTGGGTTCGAGTCCCACCACCGGCATTCAGTTAAATACCGCAACAGGCAGGAAGTTGTTTCTGCCTTGTTGTTGTATATCAGATTATCCTCCGATAAAGGAATAAAAGGTATTGTTCCCTTATCGGAAGATAATCTCCAAGAATAAAAGATTATCTTCTTTTATATGCAATAACACGAAGTTATCTTATCCAAATGTTGGGTGCTGTCAGTAACATCTATACAGAGCTGGTGGTTTCACCACATTGTATTAAACAGGCTTTTAAGCCTTACCCAGTTTGAAAGGTAGCAATCAAATTTCTTGATTGGCTCGCTCGTCCTGAAATGTTTTAGGCATTGTGGCACGGTGATTAGCCGATACCCGTATAGGTATAACTGTTATCCAAACCTTTGTATTGTCGCTTGTGTTATCTATTTAGTTGTAAGTGTAAGAGCAAGACACAAAAGTGCCTTGAAAACAGTCTGTGTTTGCTCTTATGTCAGATTATAGTTATTATACACTATACTTTGACATAAAAGCAAATGTATTTGTAAAAAATAAGTTCTATGTTTCGCAAAAGCATTGAAACATAGAACTTAACGACAAATATTCTTAAAAGGCTTTAACAAGCTTGACAAGACATCAGTAAATTCGTTATCGGTATGATAGTACCTTTACGAGTGAGCCTGTTATCCACCACCACAACGGATAACGGGCTTTTGGTGTTTGCTTAATTCAATTTACATTCTCATTATACTACTTTGAATACGATTTGTCAATAACAGGTGAATAATTTATTTTTCGTTGTTTTTTATAAGCGTATAGTTGACTATACGCTATTATGTTGTTATAATGTAAATGTACTATTTTCGGAGGGAAATTGTTATGTATGATGAAAAATCCAAAGAACGTACAAGGAGATACATCGCTACAAGCAGAGAACTTTTGGGACTTAATCTGCCGTTGGGAACAAAAGACCTTTGGAAAGACTATGCGGCTGAAAAGGGTATGAGTGTAACGGAACTGATAAAGAAACTTGTTGAAGAAGATATGAAGAAGAACAATTTTATTGGCTAACTGGGACACGGTGTCCCAGTTGCAATATGTAAAAAAATCAATCCTGCAACTTTGATGTTCAATCATCAGGTTGCAGGATTTTTTGTTGCGTGAAACACTA
>ONIF01000475.1:1241-2910 GCA_900317795.1 uncultured Eubacteriales bacterium
TGGGACACGGTGTCCCAGTTGCAATATGTAAAAAAATCAATCCTGCAACTTTGATGTTCAATCATCAGGTTGCAGGATTTTTTGTTGCGTGAAACACTATGAACTGGGACACCGTGTCCCAGTTATTTTTTATTCTCCTGCTAACTTCAAAATATCATTATAAACCTTGTTGCTGACAAAAAATCCGTTTTTGATGATTTCGTCAAGCAATGGCTTGACTTCTGATATGATACCCTGATTTTTAGCCTTTATCAAAACTCCGATACTTCCCGTTACAGTAAGTCCGAGAAATTTGGCTGTTTTCCTTGCCGCCAAGTCATCTAATATAACCAAATCAGCCTGTAATGATTTCTGCTGTGCCAGTATCATTGTTTCAACTTCTCCCGAATGGAGTTTTGCACTATACATAGCATAATCTTTCGGATTTTCGATACTCAACACTTTTATCCAGTCATTAGCCGAAAAAACCGTAGCACTTGCTTTATCGTTTTTTTCAAGAACTTCTTTGTAAACCGCATTTGCAATATAGATTGTTCCGTATAATTTACGCAGTATATCCAATCTTCCGATATTCCCGAACACAAGCAACGGTGTTGTATTCACTACTACTTTACGCATTTGCAATATCCTCTTTCAATTCATCTTCACTTTCAAAATTAAAGATAGACACACCATTGTCCGAAAGGAAACGGATAAAGTCCATTTTCGGCATATTTGCAATATCCGCACAATAACCGAGTGAAACACCTAATTTTGTGTAGTAAAAGAGTGCCGTTGCCTGCCTTACATAATTTTCAGCCGTTTTAGGCGAAAGATGTGTGTCATATACAACCTCATCGGGTATTGATACCGAAACATTCAGCATAATAAATTCCCCTGTTATATTTTATTTTCTTCTGCTTCCGTTGCTGACAGTCCCATATCGGCTTTTATCAAGTCATTTATATATCCGTTGACCGATTTACCCTGACTTTCAGCGTGTGCCTTGATAAGTTCTAAATTGCCTTTTTTAAATCTGACAATCGTTGTGTCGTATGATTTTTTACAATATTTGGCGGTTGCATTTTGCTGTGCTTTTGAAATAGCCATATTTATCACCTCTTTGAAAGTAATTTTACCACATATCTATACTAATATCAATATATAAAATGCACGAAAATATATTGTTATCATTATACAACTTTATTTATGATGTTCAATAGCCAAAAGAAAGAAAAATGCAATGGCAATGGGTAGTTTTTCGCAAAACATACATAGCTGCATTTATATTGATAACAATATATAAAATATATGTAAATTTATCTCAAATTTCGTCGTTTTGCTAATTGATATATTGATAACAATATAGTATAATAATAAATGTCAGGGAGAGAGAAATCCCGAAGATACCTAAAAAAATAACAAATATCAGGAGGACAATAAAATGGAAAACAAACAGTATTTCAGACCGACAGTCAACGAGTTTTACACAAGTATGATAGGATTACAGTATCGTTGCTTATCGGCAGACGGATTTGACGCTGAATTGATGAACACAGAGAGCAAATGGAAATTGAAAGCAGTCGGCTGTCAGATGTACGATGACGGCAAAATCGACTGGGACAGTTCGGAAAGAAAACTTTATACAGCAGAGGATTTTGTTTTAAAGTCTGTGATGATGGAAACAAAT
>ONIF01000473.1 GCA_900317795.1 uncultured Eubacteriales bacterium
TTGAACTTCCGCAGAAAGCAGTATTATTTCTGCCTGTTTTGACGGGAAAGTTTTTTTCTATATGGGGTTTGAGAGTGTTTATGATAAAATCGTTAAAAACTTCGCCTTGGGGCTTGAGGAAAAGCGAAATCATAATTTTTGCCATGAAACTCGGATATTGAAATTTGCCGATAGATTTGGGAGTTAATTCTTTGCCACGTTTTTTGGGAATATCGTTATATATGCCGACGATTACAGCAGATTTTCCTGTATTTTTAAATTCCGCTCTGACGGCTTCACGGGTATGCCAACAGCCGTATTTGCAGTTTTCTTCTTCAAATAAGTTCTGACCGTCAGTCATGTAGATAACGGGTAATGTTTGATTTTCCTCATGTTCGGGGATATATACACGGACAAGCCTGTTTTTTTCATTTGGATAGGGCAGGTGCAAATCAACGGTTTTTTCTTTTATCATAAAAAAACATCTCCTGAAATTCTTTTGTTAAAATTATAAAAGAATTTCGGGAGAGTTTCAAGCAAATTGTAATTGAGTTTATCAACGGTTGGAAATGTCAATCAACGGGTGGTTGAGAATTTTCAAAGTATGTGCAGATATTTTTCAAACAGCACTTTTCACATTTGGGGTTGCGTGAATCGCACACAGCACGACCATGCAAAACAAGACGGTGACAGAAATCATTTGACTTTTCTGGAGGGAGGAGTTTACGCAGGATAGTTTCAATTTTTTCCGGATTTTTTGTATTATGCAAGCCAAGCCTTTGTGTAATTCTGATACAGTGGGTATCGACTACAACAGCGGGTTTTTTATATATGTCACCGACAATTAAGTTAGCGGTTTTTCTGCCGATACCCTGAAGTTTTGTCAAGTCCTCGACGGTATCGGGAACAGTGCCGTTAAAGTCTGAGATTATCATTTTGCACATTTGGACTATATCTTTGGATTTAGTCTTGTAAAATCCGCAGGAGTAGATATATTTTTCTATTTCTTCGGTGTCTGCATTGGCAAAGATGCACGTTTTTATATTTTTCAAAAAGTGCAGGAGTTACCATGTTCACACGCTTGTCCGTGCATTGAGCGGCAAGACGGGTTGCAATCAATAATTGCAGGGGGTCTGTATATTCGAGGGAGCATAATGCGTCGGGATATTCTTTTTCAAGAAGTTCGACAGCTTTTAAAGCTTTTTCTTTATTTTCCATAAAATTCACCTTAAAGTTTTGAGAGGATTTTTGAACAGTCGGAAGTATCGGTATCACGTACAGCGGCTTTGACGGCAAGGAGTTTTGACGGAACGACAGCAAGTTCATCTGCATGGAGTGCAAGGAAAAGAGGAGTTATATGAGTATCGCAGGCAAGTTCACCGAAAATGGAAACGGGTTTATTATTTTTGTGGAAGCTGTCGCAGACGAGTTGAATAAGTCTGAGGACAGCCTTATGATAAGGTTCATAGAAATATTCCAATTTTCTGTTTTCGTGGTCGATAGCGAGGGTATGCTGAGTAAGTGAGTGAGTATCTATTGCGGCAAAGTCAACGGTTTTTGCAATATCGTCTGCAATGATGGCAGCGGCAGGAGTTTCGATTATTACTCCTATTTTGACGTTGTTGGAGAAAGGAATATTTTTAAGACGGAGATTTGATTTTATTTCTTTGACAGTACGTTTAATATAGTCTATTTCGTCAACGCTGTTTACGGTGGGGAAAAGAATACGAATGCTTCCGAATTCGGAGGCACGGAAAAGTGCTTTTAACTGAGTTTTCATAATATCGGGATTGGAGAGTAAAACACGAATTCCCTTGTAGCCCATGTAGAAATTGGTTTCATCGGGGAGGTCCAGATATTCTATGCCTTTTCCGCATGAAAGATTAGCCATGCAGAAAGTTGCGGAGGAGTCCGGGAAATGTTTTATAACGGACTTGTAGATTTCAAATTGTTCATTTTCGGAGGGAGGGGATTTTCTGTTTGTAAATATAAAGTCTGTTTTAAAAAGTCCGATACCGTTTGCATCATTATTTTCAGCGTCGGAGAGGGAGTTTATATCCGAGAGATTGGCGGAAAGTTTGATAAACTGTCCGTTTTTGGTTTCGGAGGGCAAGCCCGATTGACGTTTCAAGTTGAGATGTTCACGGGTTTGTCTGTTTTTTCTTGCGGTGTAGAGTGCAAGAGTATTGTTATCGGGCTGAATGAAGATTTTACCGTTCTGACCGTCAATAATAGCGTCCATGCCGTCAAAGTCGGCAAGATTTTCGGAGATATGGGTGATTGCAGGGAGTTCCATTGTTCTTGCAAGAATTGCCGCATGGGAATTTTTAGAACCGTTGTTTGTCACCAAGCCGAGAAGATTTTCTTTTTTAAATCGAACGGTTTCGCTTGGGAGGAGTTCGGGGGCGGCAATGATAACGGGTTCATCTTTTGTTATAACGGGTTTGGGTTTGGGGCGTAAAATATCTATAAGGGTGTTGGCAGCGTCGATTATATCAAAATATCTTTGCTGTAAATACTCGTCATCAAGCTGTTTGAATATGTCCGCAAGTTTGAGGGCTGTGCTGTGTACGGCAAATTCTGCATTAAGCTTGCGGACAGATATGCAGTGCTTGACATTTTC
>ONIF01000472.1 GCA_900317795.1 uncultured Eubacteriales bacterium
GGCAACAGGAAAGAATGATGATGGTCAATGCAATGTATCGGACTGGAAAGATATCATTGCCGTTTCGGCAGGAAGTTATCATACAGTCGGCTTGAAGAAAGATGGAACCGTTGTGGCAACAGGAAAGAATGATGATGGTCAATGCAATGTATCGGACTGGAAAGATATCATTGCCGTTTCGGCAGGAAGTTATCATACAGTCGGCTTGAAGGTAGATGGAACCGTTGTGGCAACAGGATCAAATAGCTATGGTCAATGTGATGTATGGGGTTTGTTGGAATTAAAGGTTAATTAAGGGAGGATAAATATATGAGTAAACATATACACAAAGTAATGATAAATCAGATGAATAATGAGGAAAAATCCTACACATATACATACAATTTTGCACATACAAAAAATGTGACACTGACTGTACAGCATAATGCAGTATGTATAGAGGCGGCTTTGGGCAAGGTGTACGATAAGAATGAAATGATGACAAAAGATGCTTATCTGTTCCCCGATGCGTTGAGAAAGGCTCTCCTCATTCACATTATGAAGTTTTCGGAAAATATAACGATACACACAATGAGCGTGAGTATTGACGATCAGCAGGAAATGGTTATAGACACTGCAAAGGGTGATGAAAAGCCTATTTATTCGCTTGTTGACGGAAAAATAGAGCCTATCGGTAATTGGAATGACGATGAAATGCAAGGGATACTGTCGCAGACAAAATCTGCGGCAGATCCGAGAATGGCAGCCTTGTATGCCTATATAACCAGTAAAAGTAAGCATTACAAAGCCGAAAAGTTCATATATCTCTGGATGGCTCTCAACGGTATGTATAATTATTTCTTTAACATGGTCAAGGAAAATTTAAGCAAAACACGTATCTCTGAAAGGTTGCAGTTAGAGTGTTTCTTGCGGCTTAATGATTTGGTCACGATAAGAGGAAATTACAATAACAAATCATATAGAAAAGTTGAAAATCGTGATATAGATGTAGTTGTCGCTCAAAAAATAGGTGCAATAATAAAAAATTACGATATATCACAGATAGGCAAAGAAGCTTTGGAAAATGGCAGTTGTAAAGAATTATCCGAAAAAATACACAATAAGTTGCTTGAATTTCCCCTCTATCAAAATTTTGATATTACAGCATACGGCTATTTATCTGTATTTTTCCCTTACCACCTGCGTTGCAATATGATTCATGCCAATAAGCCTCTGACAATGTTCAGTTACAGAAACGATGAAGAAATGATTTACTTGCAGGTAGCCAATTCTTTGTTGGATGAATTCATAGAAGAAAATCTGCATAAATGGTTTGATAAGAAATATATCGTATATTTGGAAGAAAAAGCAAAACAAATTGCTGACGAAGTCTCCAATAAAAAATAATATTTTGATACTGATATTTCTCTTTCTTCCGGCAAGGGAAGTCCAGAGGGGAACGCTCTGGCACACTTACTTATGTAGCTTTGCGGAATAAGTATAGTGTGTTAGACTTTGCCCTCTTGATTTTCCTTGCCTGCTGTGCTATAATGGGGCAAAGTCTTTTTCGTGCAGCTACGCTGCACCCACTACGTGATGAGGGAGATGACCGTACATGAGCTTCGGAATATGCCGAGTACAAAAAATCAAAGGAGCTGCCGGAGTTGTAGGTTTACAGTTACACAACCGCAGAGAACGTGAACACAGCAACTCCAACCCCGATATAGACCGCAGCCGTTCCAGCAACTCCAACCCCGATATAGACCGCAGCCGTTCCGCATTGAATTACAGCTTGACAGACAATCATACCATGAACTACAACAAGCTTATTGATGAACGTCTGAAACAAGCATACAAGGGCAAGAAAGCTATCAGAAAAGACGCTGTACGAATGTGTGAAATGCTCTTTACATCAGACGGAGAGTTTTTCAGCCGTATATCTGAACAGGAACAGCGACAATTTTTTCTTGACTGCTTTGAATTTGCGGCTCAGAGATACGGCAGAGAAAATATTATCGCTGCAACAGTACATCTTGACGAAGCTACACCACATTTACACCTTGATTTTGTTCCCCTGACACCTGACGGCAGACTGTCGGCAAAGGAAGTATTCGGCAACAGACCACAGTTACAGCAATTACAAGATGATTTTTTCAGTGCTGTATCGAGTAAATACGGACTTGAAAGAGGTCAGAGAGCAGATATTGAAAACAAGGAACGTCCCCGAAAACACCTTGAAACAGCCGATTATAAAGAGAAAATCGCCAAAGAACGCACCCAACGGGCAGAGCAGGTCATTCAATCAGCCAACCAGAGAATACAGGAGGTTGAACAGGAGCAGAGAGCAGCAGAGCAACATCTTCAAGACCTGAAAGGAAAAGTCCTGAAAGCCGAAGAAGTGAACCGTATCAACGGCAAGAAAAGTATCACAGGAGCATTGAAAGGCATTACATACGAAGATTATCTGAATTTAAAAGCAACAGCCGCAAGAGTGGAAAAGGCTGATGAAATAATCAATAACGCCAACAAAATAATAGCTGATGCTCAATCAGAGGTTGCCGATAAATTGGCAAGTGTAATTTACTATAAAATAAGATTGGATCACTTGAAAGAAGAATTTGCAGACCAGCAAAAGAAAAATGAAGAACAATCTCGG
>ONIF01000471.1 GCA_900317795.1 uncultured Eubacteriales bacterium
GAAAGAGATGAAAGGGTAAACATAGAAAAAAGCATGCAGTATCACAATACCCCGCCTAAAATATAATATAATAAAGGAGTCTGACAAAAAATGAGCAGAGTCAGCGATTTAAACGCAGAATTAAGATTGCTTGAAATGAAAGCAAATGATGAATACCGCCTTAAAAAGGTACATACAGAAAAAGAATGGGAATATCTTTGCAAAGTGATCGAATGCTGTGATGAGCTTGAAAATCTTAACAGAGGATATCCGAATGAAAGAGAAAAGTGGAGAAGAAAAAAAGATTACTACGATGAAAAGGCTATGGAAATAAGAAACATACTTGACGCATCAAAGCCAAAGCCTGCATCAAAGCCCGAAAGAAATGCTAAGCCTGTATATGAAAACATGCCCAATCAGGAATATGAAAATAATTCCGAATCTAAGCCCCGCAAAAAATCTGAAATACCCGAAAAATTTGCAGTATATGCAGAAAAATACGGCTCGCCGATACCCGATGAAGATTATGTTTCTCCGAACTCATCAAAGGACGTACCGCCCGAGATGATAAGAAGCTGGTATCAGGATTACCCGAATCATGATCTGAGTGATGTCGTAGGAATGGAAAGCGTCAAGGAACAGGCAAAAAAAGAGATACTCAACAAGATAGGCTGGGGCAAAATGGAGCAGGAATTCGGAATGTCAATGCTCAAATCATACATGTTCTACGGTCCTTACGGTACAGGAAAAACATTCTTTGTAGAAGGTCTTGCAATGGAGCTTATGAAAAGAGGCTTCAAATTCCTGAGACTTGCAGGCTCCGATCTTCACGGAAAATATGTAGGCGTAGGCGAGAAAGCCGCAAAAGCCGCATTTATGGAAGCAATGGAATGCGCGCCGTCTATACTGTTCTTTGATGAATTCGATAATGTCTGCGCAGACAGAGACGGACAGTCCGTTGAAGGTCATGAAAAGCGCCTTTCAAATGAATTCATACAGGAATATGACAAACTGAAAGCAAAACTCGAAGGAACAACAAAACCTGTTGTAATACTTACCGCTACGAACTATCCGGATAAAATAGACGGCGCTATGAGAAACAGAATATCGAGCTATCTTCTTATACCGCTCCCGCCTGAAGACCTCAGACAGCTTTATTTCAAAAACAAACTAAAGAAATTCACACTTTCCGATGATGTGAGCTATGAATTCATGGCTGACGTAACAGATAATTTTGGTATGCGTGATCTTGAAAAGGTAGTTAATTATCTTAAAAACGAGATAATCGAAAGCGCAAAAGAGGAATTCGGCGTAAAAGAGGATAACGGTGTCATATCACCTGAACTCTCCGAGGATATCGTACTTGAAGCTATATCCTCAGGAAGAAAAAAGCTTACAAGAGAATTATTTGAAAATGCACTTGATGCCAATAAGCCCGACAAGAAAGAAGATATCCTTGCATCCTTGAAAGCTTTTGAAACAAAGCTCTGATAATGTTTATTTTCATAAGGCTGTCAAAAAAACGACAGCCTTATGTATGTTTATTTAACCTGAATGGGCAAGAAGTCCCCCGCCTCTAAGGCGGTGGGATGAATTGCCCGTCAGCCGTAAGGCTGACTTTTCCCTTGACAACATAGATAGCTGTTGCTAAAATATAGACATAGAGGTTTCCAAAAGTTGTCCGTAAGATAACAGTACCGTAGGGAGTACGGGAAGGGTTTGCCTCATAAAAAACCCATAGGGACATAAAGAAGTATGAAAAATTTATAAATAACCATGTACAGAGAATGCTTTTTAGCTCGGAATATCTGTCTGAAAATATGATAAATAGTGCAGAATTCCTTCTTGAAGATGAGTTTTTGTGGTGCAGGATAATAAAACGTCTGTATTCAAACGGCCTGTGCAGCAGCGGTATGATATTCTCAGGACCTAAAGGAAGCGGAAAACACAGCGCAGCATCACTGGCACTGAAATATGTGACTAAGACAGCAGCAGGAGAATGCGGATATATATATATATCATCCGATGACCTTGATTTTGATGAAGACATAATAAAAACCGATATAGAATACAGAGCATCACTCAAGGGTGATGACTATCCGTTTGATATAGCCGAGCTTTTCCTTGACAAGCTTATAAACACTGTACAGGAAAAAATAGGAGACAGCAAGAAAAACAGGATAATGATACTGATAGATGATGAAGACGAAGCAAAAAATAATATTATGAAAAAGCTTTATAAAAGCGCTGCTTTTGATATCATACAATTCAGTACCGATCCCGAGCTTCCCCAGCTTTTTGTATTTATCGTAACGAATGACGAAATGAGCATACCGCATTGTATACGCAGTCAGTTAAGGCTTTTAAAGACCGATATGCCTGACAGCAGCGAAAGGGAAAAGCTGATAGTCAACAAGAGCGATAACAGCGATATAACAGAACTTCTCAAAGAAGAAACAGCAGGTATGAATATTTCCGATATACGCGACATGTTAGACGCAGCATTTGCCGCAAATGTACTTTCCGAAAACAATAGTCAGAATACCAATATAATAAAGAGAATGACGGAAAGCATGAAATACAGGCCGGTAAAGGAAATAGCCGTACCGGCGGCAGCAGGCGGAATTGATGCAGCAGCCATGATGTCAATGATGGAAGCAATGGGAGATAAGATAAGCCAGGGAATAGCCGCAAATACTCCGAACACTCTTGATCTGAACAGTATGTCGAACGACCTGAAAAATTCAGATGACAGCTATATGGAAAAACCTGACTCCATGCAGATAAAGGAAGATGCTGAAAATCAGACATGGGGTGATCTGCTGAGTTCGGCTTTGAATATGGATATTTCCAAGATAACT
>ONIF01000470.1 GCA_900317795.1 uncultured Eubacteriales bacterium
TTTAGACCTTGAAGGCGTACTTGTACCTGAAATATGGATTGCTTTTGCAGAGGCAAGCGGTATTCCCGAATTGAAAAAAACTACCCGTGATGAACCCGATTATGCAAAACTGATGAATTACCGTCTTAACATTCTTAAAGAGCATGGCTTGGGACTGAAAGAAATTCAGGATACTATCGCTAAAATTGATCCTATGCCCGGTGCGAAGGAATTTCTTGATGAACTCCGCTCTCTCACTCAGGTCATTATTATCAGCGATACTTTCACTCAGTTCGCTAAACCCCTTATGAAAAAACTCGGCTATCCCACTATTTTCTGCAATACCCTTGAAGTTGCCGACAACGGTGAAATTACAGGTTTCAGAATGCGTATCGAAAATTCAAAATATACTACCGTTAAGGCTCTCCAGTCTATCGGCTATGAAACTATTGCAAGCGGTGACAGCTATAATGACCTCGGCATGATTAAAGCAAGCAAGGCAGGCTTCCTCTTTAAAAGCACGGACAAAATTAAAGCAGATAATCCCGACCTCCCCGCTTTTGAAACTTATGACGAACTCCTCAACGCCATAAAAGCAAACCTTTAATCAATTAGCAATTAGAAATGAGCAATTAGCAATTATATTATTGCTGATTGCTTTTTTGCCTTGAAATATGTATTTTTTTATGATAAAATCTATTTATTAAAAATATTTTGCAGAAATGGGTGTAAATAAAAATGACTGCTGTTAAAAGAATTTTTGTAGAAAAGCGTGCAGGCTTTGATGTAGAGGCTCAAAATCTCCTTGCAGACCTCAAAAATAATCTCGGTCTTAACGCTCTCGAACAGGTCAGAATTATCAACCGCTATGATATAAGCGGTCTTGACGGTGACGACTTTGAAAAGGCTAAAAATACCATTTTAAGCGAAACCAATGCCGATATTGTTTATGATGAAACACTTCCGGAAAACAGCGATTTCAAAGTATTTGCTATGGAATATCTTCCCGGACAGTATGACCAGCGTGCAGACTCCGCTGCTCAGTGCGTTCAGCTTTTGACTCAGGGCGAAAGACCGCAGGTTTTGACCGCAAAATTGATTGCTCTCAAAGGCAACATCTCAGATGATGACTTTAAAAAAGTTCAGCACTATCTTATTAACCCCGTTGAATCCCGTTTGGCTTCTCTTGAAAAACCCGATTCACTCGACTTGAAATCAGCCGTTCCCGATGATGTAGCCGTTGTGGAGGGCTTTACAAAGTGGAATGATGACGAAATGAAAGCTTATTTCAATTCAATGGGATTTGCTATGACACTTTCGGACTTGAAATTCTGCCGTGATTATTTCCGTGACGACGAACACCGTGACCCTACTGTTACCGAACTCCGTGTAATAGATACATACTGGTCAGACCACTGCCGTCATACCACTTTCTTAACAAGACTTGAAAAAATCGAAATCGAAAAAGGCATTCTTTCCGAAACCATCGAAAATGCCTTGAAACTCTATTATGAAAGCCGTAACGAAATTTACGGTGAAAATTCCACAAGAGATGTTTCTTTAATGGATATGGCTCTTGTCGGCATGAAACTTCTTAAAAAACGTGGACTGATCCCCGACCTTGACCAAAGTGACGAAATCAATGCCTGCTCGATAGAAGTACCCGTCACCATTGACGGCAAAACAGAACAATGGCTTGTACAGTTCAAGAATGAAACTCACAATCACCCTACTGAAATAGAGCCTTACCCCCTTTCAGGTCGTGCTTATGTATATCAGGCTATGCGTGTGACGGGCTCGGGTGACCCGACTGTTGCATTTGAAGATACTATGGCAGGTAAGCTCCCCTCACGCAAAATTACGACAGGTGCTGCGGCAGGTTACAGCTCTTACGGAAATCAAATCGGCTTGGCGACAGGTCAAGTTACAGAACTCTATGACAAAGGCTATGTTGCAAAACGTCTTGAAATCGGTGCTGTAATCGGTGCTTCTCCCAAAGCAAATGTTGTCCGTGACGTTCCCTCGCCTAATGATATCATTGTCCTTTTGGGCGGTCGTACAGGTCGTGACGGCTGCGGTGGTGCAACGGGTTCTTCAAAGGCTCATACAATGGACTCCATTGAAACCTGCGGTGCGGAAGTGCAAAAGGGTAATCCCCCTACCGAAAGAAAAATTCAGCGTCTTTTCAGAAACAGTACTGTTTCCACTATGATAAAAAGATGTAACGACTTTGGTGCAGGCGGTGTATGCGTGGCAATAGGCGAACTTGCTGACGGCTTGACGGTTGACCTTGACAAAGTTACCAAAAAATATGATGGTCTTGACGGTACGGAATTGGCTATTTCCGAATCT
>ONIF01000469.1 GCA_900317795.1 uncultured Eubacteriales bacterium
TTATCACCGTCAGCCTCTCCGCTGAAAGCCGAAGATGTGAGCCAAAAACTGTACTGCCATATATCGAAATCAAATGCAAATCGGGTTGCACCGGGGGCGGCATACCAGAACATATATTTTTTCAGTCTGTTCATGTCCATGTAAAGCTGTCCCTCATTGGTGTTTCCGTAAACTCCCGCAACAAATCCGTAACGCTCCATTTCTTCACAGAATGAAACAAGTATGTCCGTGACGGTGCTTTTATTGACGGTAAAACCTCTTTGCTTTGCATATCTTATGGAATCTTCTTCATAGTCGTAGAATACACCGTATTTAATATCTGCACGGTACTTTGCTATTATCTGATTGCAGACCTGAGCTTCACGCTTAGCCTCTGCAACATTGCCTGCATAGCAGAAATGATATATGCCTATGCCAAGACCTGCACTTTTTGCACCCTGTATATGCTTTTCAAAAAGTTCGTCTTTTTGATAAAGCTCTTTTCCGAATCCCGAACGGATGATTACAAATGTATAGCCCTGTTCTTTGAGTTTTTTATAGTTGATATTGGGATTGAAACAGGATATATCAATACCTTTTTCAACGGCATAATTTGTCCTGAAATCGCTGTAATTGCCGACCGAGTAGAAGAAAGTGGAAATCTGCCTTCCGTTGGGAAGTGAGGCTGTAAGAGTTACTTTGCCTGTGCCAAGTCCCTTTATCGTGCATTTTCCGTTGCTGTATGAAACAGATGCCTTTGATTTATCGGACACGCTCACCGAAACAAATTTGTCATAGCGTGAATCGGATATATTAAGTCTGAGTGTAACTGTTCCGCCTACGTGAACTGTCGGGCATACAGATTGGAAACTGATATTTACATTGCTCGGAACGGCTGTCATAACCGTGACGGTACATGAAGCGGTTTTTCCGTTTGAGGTTCGTGCGGTAATCACCGCAGTACCGCTGTTATGTGCGGTTACAGTTCCGTTCTGTTCGACAGTTGCAACGTTTGTATTTGACGACGAAAACGAAACGCTTGTATTACTGCCGTTATCAAGAATAGGTTTAAGGACAGCCTTGTTGTTGGCATAGAGTTCAAGGCTGTTTGTATTCAGCTTTATGGAAGTGGTGTTTACGGTGACCTTGATTTTATCGGCATTGATTTTATTGGAAACGATTATTTCGGCTGTACCTGCTTTAAGGGCGGTTATATTTCCGTCTTTGCTGACAGACGCAACAGACGGGTTGGAACTTTGATATTGATAGCTCGTATCATCTCCCTTTTTTGAAAAGGAAACTTTATAAACGTCTTGTGCATTGAGGGTAACGGAATTTTTGGATAATTGGAAAGGCTCCGACATTTTGGGAGATATTTTGATATAGTTTTCATAAACTCTGCCGTTCTCCGTCAGAACGATAAATTCCGTTGTACCCTCGTTAAGTCCCCTGTAAGTGACGTTTTTTCTTGACACGTTGAAAAATGCATTGGTATTGCTTTTCCATACGCTTGTTACTCTTTCGGGAAAAGTAATGGTTTTTGTTTTTGTCTGTTCGACTGTATCTATCATTTTTGCCGTATCAATTTTTTTACCTGTTGCGTTGATGGTGAAGATTTCTTTTTCGATGTAGTTTTTAATCTTGTCCCTGACGACGACGGAAATAACATATTGTCTGGGTTCGATAGGGGTAAATTTAAAGTTGCCGTTATAGCTTTCGGGCTGTATGCAAATATCCTGACCGTATTCTTGAGGAAAGTGCCGTCAGCTATGGTATAAGAGGCAAATTTAGGGTTGTTGAGTTTTACAATATCATTTGTGTAAGTTCTCATTATGCAGTCACGGACATTTACTGTGATTATTCTGGGTATGCCGTCTTTTGAGATAATGCATATATGTGCAGTACCTGCACTTTTTGCACCGACACTTATTATATTTCCGCTTATTTTCTGAATATCGAGCAAACTGCTGTCATAACCTATGAAATTGATGATTCCCGAAGAAAGTGCAACTGTTTTTGACATACCGCGGTTGAGCCGTATAGGTTCATTGATATTAAGTATGTTGTCAGAGTAAGACGTTTCGCCATCG
>ONIF01000468.1 GCA_900317795.1 uncultured Eubacteriales bacterium
GGCTTTGTTCCGCTGTATCATAACTTCATACTGCCTGTAATTTTTATTCCTTTCGGCTTGTTTTCGCCTTGCATACTCTCTTTTTTCATCGGCTGTAAATCTTTTTCCATACTCTTTCCTTTCCTCAGCCGTGAAATGTTGCTTTGCATATTCTTCTTGCTCTGTCTTTGATGAAAGAGTTCCCGACAGTTCAACCGCCTTTGAAATGGTGTTTGTTCGATAATCCTCTCTATCCCATTTCGGACGGTATAAGGCGGATTGTCTGAAAAGTCTGTCAATGCGGTCTTTGTCTTTGCCTGTGAAGTATGCCAAAAAGTAGCATAATTTCAAATCTGCCTCAGAGTGTGAACTATATGCCGAATTATCCCCAAAATACAAGGCTTTTATCTCATTCCCGACACTTGAATTAAAACACTTGAATTAAACATCTGTTCTAATAATTTGTTGTCGTCTGCCTGTACATTGCTTTCAGTATTGATATACGGCTGATTATAGCTTGTATTTGATGTGTTGCGGTTCTTGCTGTTCCTTAAAGCGTTCAATCTCTGATACAGGCTATTAGCCTTGCTGTCATTGTCGGATATACCGCTGTTTGTCACAGCTTTTCCAGAGAATGTAAAATATCGCCCGTTATCGTATATTTCATATTCAGTCCCGTTGTCAAAATAATATTTCATGCCTTTTGCATATCCGTTCTTGTTTAAATCAGCACTTTTCAAACGTCCTTTTACAAGAACGTGTAAACCCGTTCCCGATACGCTCAATTCTGCATAACTTCCCAAATAGTCAACGGTCTTTAATGCCTGTTGGTCAATTTCGCCTGTTTCCTTGTTTACAACTCCGTCAAGGTCTATTCCGATAAGTCCAGCTTGTTCCAAATTTACCCCTACACCGTACACTGTCACTTGAATTTCCTGTTGTAATGCGGTATAATAGATATTAGTAATCTTCCCGATATTGCTAACCGCTGTATCAAAATCAGTACATTGTGAAATGTCGGTAGAACTGCCATTCTTTAAAGTCTTTGGATTTATAGGCGGTTTGTCAAATCCCGAATGTGAATTTGACTTCGGGATAAGACAGTAATTCAGCCATATTTTTTCTTTTCGATAATCTTCTAATTGTGGCGGTAAATATACCATTTGTCAACGTGTCCTTTCTGTTTGAATGACTGCACACAACAAGTTTTTGTGTGTGGTCATTCTTTTTGATATTCAACATTAAAGCCGTTGAAACTGCTCCCGTCACTGCCATATTGCATTTTAAATTCCCTTTTGGTTTCAAGTGTCAGTGTCAGCGGATAATACCTATTTCCGTCCGTTGCTCTCCATTTATTCAAAACATCGTCACCGATTTCAAGATAATTACAAATTTCTTTTTTAAATATTCTCTGTGACGGTACATCATATTTATCAAAGTTTTGCTTATACCATTCTTTGAATACATCGTACATTCTGCCTGTTGTGCATTCATCGCCCTTTTGTACTTTGCCTAAACGTTTTTCGCAACACTCATTTATGAATACGATAACAGGGTTTGAAGTTTCGATGTATTCCTTTTTGGTGTCAATGCAGATTTGCGGTTCGCTGAAATGATTGTTATTCAAGATTTTTTTGAAATACGGATAAAGAATTTTCATTATTTCGTCATTCCTGTTTGCGTTCATCGGACACAACAGGCATTTTGTTAGCTCCATAGACTGCCATTCCTTTAAAGACAAATTCAACTCTATCCATAAATTTTATATCTCCGTTAATAGTATCGCCGCCGATCATCGTCTTTAAAAAGTCAAGAGATGTATTTTTCAGCCTTTTGAAATTTATATCGCCGTAACCTGTCAAGCGTTTATTCATCAATCCTGCCTTTGCAAATTCATTTTCAACAAGTGCATACAGGTCAACTATACAAGCATTTTTTTCACCAACAAGCATTTTTGCAAGTTTCAGATATTGTGATTTTCCGCTGTCGCCTGCTCCGAATAAAAACAAACAAGTCTTGAATTTGGAACAATCCACATTTGACAATGTAGCCGCCAAAACTTCAAATAACAGGTCTTTTCTATCTTGATACCCCTCTGTCAAGTCATCAATGTATTTTTCAAATGTCGGTGCTGTTCCTCTGTCTTTTGGCTTGACAAATACGTTGCAAGGCAGTTGTATTGTAGAAAAAAATGTCGGGCTATGTGCAAAATGCTTTCCGCTGTTTACGTCAAAAACTCCGTCAATTCCGACAATAATGTTTTCGTCTGAATTGAATTTCTCCAACTCTGTATAATTCAAGTCGCTTGCAAGCTGATTTCTAACCTCTGTCAGAATATTTGTCTTAACAAATTTCGGCTCATAATCTTCAATATGTTTCTTGATAATGCCGTTCATTTGCTGATTGTTTGCAAGCGTATAAATGCCCGTCTTTTCATCGTACACATAAAACTGATTTTCGGGATTTGCTTTAATCAATGCGTAAATGTCCGTATCTCTGACATACTGCACTAATTTTGTTGTATTCAGATTTTCGCATATTTCACCGTCTTTTGTTACTGAAACGTCAATAAACGGTGGTCTTGTCTTTGCCTGTTCGCTGTTCCTGTCTTGCTCTATCGTCAAATAATCCTGTATTCTTTTAATTATCGGCAAAATCTGCTTATTGTACAGACTTTTTTGCTTGTTTGCCGTTGCTATTTCCAACAAGTCATATTTCAAAAAATCTATCAATTCATTTGAATAATTGCCCTCATTGTTGCAATAGTCGGATATGGAACGGTCAAGGATATGTAAAGTTGAGTTTTCGGCAATGGTTTTTAAATCATCTATGCAAGTGATAACAGGCTTTTCGGACGGCTCTGTTATTGTTTCCGTGTTGGTGGTCTGCTCCGTGTCGGTCTGCTCTGCCATAGTTTCAACGGTTCTTTCCTGTGTCTGTTCCGACTGCTCTGTTATCGTTTCGGTAGCCGCTGTAATTTCATTTGTGTTTGTGTCGTTAATCTGTACATCATCAAAGAAAAACATTGTTTTTAAACCTCTTTTATTTGGATTATTTCCCACATCATAGAATTTTTCTTTATTTCTCATTGTAGCCTTATTAAAGCCGTTGCATTTTCCCAAAATGCTATATTTTTATATCCTTTTTGCAATTTTTTACAGAAATTTGAATTATTTTTCTATTCTTTGCAAATTTGTTTTTGTTGACTTTCATGCTT
>ONIF01000464.1 GCA_900317795.1 uncultured Eubacteriales bacterium
AATCTCAATCCCAAGCAGAGAAAAGAAGTTATGAATATGGCTAAGGAATTCATAGCCGACAAAGAATGAAAAAAGGGCTGTTTCACTGAGGAAACAGCCCTTTTATTATTTTGGGAATTTCATGTCATACCAGAGAAGAAAGGCATATATCGCATACACCCTGCCCCAGAGGTTTTCTTCACCGTTGATGTAGCTTTCCCAGAGGGCTTTTATTTCGCTTTCATGGAAGAATTTTTTTGAAGTGTCACCGAAAAGGCTTTCTTTGATATTTTTATTATACTTGTCATCGGCAAGCCACTTTCTGACAGGCACGGCAAAGCCGACCTTTTCTGAATACATATTTATTCTGCTCGCCCACAAATTTATATTCCGCAGGAATTTTCCTTGCGACGTTAAAAAGTCTGAGGTCGCTGAAAGGTGTATGCAGTTCTATTCCGCAAGCCGTGCTTGTACGGTCTGTATTAAGGTAAATGTCGCCCTCCAGCCACAAAGATATATCGGTTGTAAGCTTTCTTGAAAGGTCGTCTTGTCCCTCCGTTTCCCTCCAGAAAGGCATTACAGGTTCATTTGCTTTCAAATTGTCGTCATAGTCTTTCATCAGGTCTTTCACGACTTTTTCCGACATGATGTGAGAACAGGTCAGATATACCCAGTCTTTTTCGAGAACTCTCTTATGTGCATTGTACCCGCCAAAGAATTCATCTATGCCCTCGCCCGAATAGACAACATCGGTAAATTCCTTTACCGCCTTGCAGCCGAGAGAAAATGCAACAGCTGAGGCATCTCCGAGGGGCTGTCCCATTTTATCCATAACTTCGCCTATTCTTTCAAAGTATTCTTCGGGGGTGATGACCTTTACACGAAAGCCCTTTCCAAGCACTTCAGCGGTATGGCGTGCCAATTCCGATTCATCAAAGCCACTTTCTTCATAACCTATTGTGTTCGCACAAACAGCGTCACTTGCCGCAAAGAGATAAGAGGAATCCACACCGCCCGACAAAAACGACTCTTTATGCGGAAATTCCTTATCGCCCATTTCTTCCGACAGAATTTCATTGACAGTTTTTTCAATTTCCTCTGCAAACTCATCTATGGAACGTGTCCTGTCAGGCTCGAAAACGGGTTTCCAATATCTTTTTAAAGTCACGGTTTTGCCGTTCCATTCGGCATAGTGTCCCGGACAGAGCTTATATACATTTTCATAAAAAGTTTCACTTCCAATGGGATAGCCGTAAAAAAGATACTGCTGGAGCATACGCATATTCAATTTTTTCTGTACCCTGCTGTCCCGCACGATTTCATTTATATCTCCCGAACAGATAAATTCCCCGTCGGCAACGGTATAAAACATCTGTTTTTGACCGACCTGGTCCCTTATGCAGAAAAGCTTTTTCTTTTCGCTGTCCCACAAGGCAATGGCAAACATTCCGTAAATATGCTCCATCATTGCCATTTCCCATTTTTCATAGGCTTTCTCAACAATCGCTTTTTCACGTTCTTTACGGTCAAGTTCGCATGAAATGCCGAGTTCCGTGCAGAGCTTTTTCCAGTTGCGGATATAACCGCTGAAATAGCGTACCTGAATTTTTTCCGATGTCATATATATATCCTTCCTTTAATGCAAGAATTTTGTCAAATCCTGTAAAATTATAACATTTTATAATCATATAATCAATGGTATTTGAAAAAAAACATTGACCGTGCAGACTTTTACATCTGTACGGTCAATGTTTTGTGGAGTTTTTTATGAAGAAGATGGAGTAAGCAAAATTTATTTTACAACTGAATTATAGCAATATAATATTAACAAATTATGAACGACGCTTGAAACGATTGGAAAATAAAGCTTAAATTTTTTCAAGAAAAAAACCAGCCGTCACTTTATACAAAGTTTCGGCTGATTTTTTTTAACATTCAGATAAATTTATTTTTTCTTGACTGCATTTGTAATGGCTTTTCTGATGAGGTCAACAGGCACGATTGAAACGGAAAGTACGATTA
>ONIF01000467.1 GCA_900317795.1 uncultured Eubacteriales bacterium
ACCACTCCCAGAGCTATCATAAATGCCATGACTGCCAGATTTAAAAGATTGCTTTTGTGTTTCATAAAAAATTCCTTCTTTTCGTTAATTTATACGGATATGAAAATACCCGCACGGTCGGAAATCAATTTTTCCCTCTCACGCCGAAACACGGCTTCCCATCGCAAAAAAATCAACGAACACAAGGAGCTCCCCTTCTGTCCTGCAAGGATATTTTTTTGATACCTCCTTTTAACTGCCCGAAAAAGGCAAAAAATAAAGGGACACCCTCACAGAGAATGTCCCTCAAAAATGCATAATCACACTTCCTACGGCGGCATTATCCGCATCAGGTAAAAGGGTCGAAGTTAATAAAACTTCCTCTCAGCCTGTCCACAAGCTCCCCTGTCTGCATGATTATTATATCACTTGGTATTCGTATTGTCAAATGAGAAAATATGAAAATGCGAACTCAATACTTAGTAAACGTCACTGAAAATTTCCTTTTGTCATTCTGAGGAACGAAGTGACTGCCAATAACTTTTATTTGACACTGTCGCTCCATGCCTTAATAAGTTCATTTATCTGTTCCTGCTGTTCGGGATTTTCCTTGATACTCTCTGCAATAACGCCTGTTTTGCCTTCGCTGTTGATATATTCGGTAAATGTTGAAAGAGCACTTGTCGTACCAAAAGAAGTCAAGCCTATGAGAACAAAAAGAATTCCAATTACAACACCCGATTTTCTCGGACCCGGCTTATCGGCATCTTTCTTTGACATTGCTCCGAATACGATGGCAATGACAGAGGCAATAACCGTACACAATGCGAATATGATGTTTATATTGCCAAAAAATGACATTTTTCCGTCAAGTCCCATACCCGTAAGACTTGTCATCGGAATGGCAGAAAGCACCGCACATGCAATCGCAACCAAACCAAAACTCAAACCTATGATACCCTTTACATTTTTTTCTTTCATCGAAAAACATCTCCTTAAAAAAGTTTATTTAAATTTTTTTTGATTTCGTTGATGTTATCATAATACAAATCTCGTGTAAAAACAATTTGCAATATATCCGTCAAATGTAAAGTAACTTACACTTTCAATCCAAAATGTCAATTAACTTACACCATAGGTATAAATTGTCAATTCATCGAAAAAATTCCCCGACAGAGCTGTTTTATTCTGTCGGGGCAAATTGTTATTTTGATTGTTTTCTTTTATTTGAAAATATCTGTTCTATATTATCATCAAATACAGAAACCTGTTTTACCATATTTTCGCATGACTGTGAAAATCCGTTCTGCACCCACCTTTGAATGACAGCCAGAAAACCGCTTGAACGATAACAGCACAGATAGGCAAGGTCCTCATTGTCTATGGAAATTCCCAATTTTTCACTGTATATTTTCTTTAATATGCCTTCAATGATACAGCTCACTTTGTCCCTGAGCTTGTTGGTAACATTGGGACTGAATACCATTTCAAAAGTGACACGGTTATTGTAAACATAATTGATAAGCTCTTTAAAAAACTCATTAAAAGTCTTATCGGCAAGCTGTAATGTAATCAGTCCGATATTGGTCAGCAGTTCACTTTCTATTTTATCATAAAGGTCATAAACATCAAGATAGTATTTGTAGAACGTGACACGGCTTATATCCGCTTTATCAACGATTTCCTGTACGGTTATCTTACGCAGTTCCTTTTCTTTCAAAAGCTCGGAAAATGCCTGAAATATCGCTTTTTTGGTTTTCAGTGTACGACGGTCTGACGACTTGTTTTCCTCCATTTTTGATACACTGCTACTAAAAACATATACAAATGTGTATATGTTAGATGATTCGCTACAATCTCACGATTTGTAGTTCCTGTTTCTTCCTGTATGCTTTTGTCAAAAGACTACTCACAGGTTCTTGTACAGTCCACAGGCGTAAATTCCCGTATAGCCTACGGTACATCTCTGTAAATTCGTTTTACAATGATTAGATACAGAGTTGTTTAATGTAGCTTCTCCTTTCATTAAATTTTTTTATTTTTCGTTACCTGCCACGACTCGCTGTACCCGTTAAGGTCTTACCCTACACCTTATACCGTAATATTTCAGCCGATATGGATTTCCCACAGCTCCGCCTGCTGTTAAGTCAGCACAAACTAATACCA
>ONIF01000463.1:0-459 GCA_900317795.1 uncultured Eubacteriales bacterium
TCATCTACGGTGAATTCAACACTCGGACTTTTCATGCCTCTTTCTGTAAGGCAGATATCCATAAAATCCAATAACTGCATTGTCGGAACAGTCAGATTTCTGGGATTTTTTGAGTATTCATCAATCAATACCTTGATGTCCTTGAATTCAAAAACAGCCTTTCCCGTAAACGGATCAACATTTGGTTCTACCTTTTTTGAGGTTGCCTGTAAAGTAAACGCACTCAATCCAAATCCCTGCCTTATCATCAAAAATAATTTTTCTATTTCTCCACACCTTGTGGAAGGGACATTTTCCCCACATCTTGTTGAAGGGACATTTTCCCCACGCACTGTTGAGCAGGTGACATTTTCCTCACGTTCTGTTGAGGTGTGGACATTTCCACGCTCTGTTGAGGTGTGGACATTTCCACGCTCTGTTGAGGTGTGGACATTTCCACGTTCTGTTGAGGTGTGGACA
>ONIF01000463.1:518-4108 GCA_900317795.1 uncultured Eubacteriales bacterium
TCTGTTGAGGTGTGGACATTTCCACGCTCTGTTGAGGTGTGGACATTTCCACGCTCTGTTGAGGTGTGGACATTTCCACGTTCTGTTGAGGTGTGGACATTTCCACGTTCTGTTGAGGTGTGGACATTTTTTAATACATAAATTTTTTGTGCTTGTCTATCATCTTGCCATATTCTGAGTATGTATTTTTTTTCTTCCAACTCGTTTAAAGTTCTTCTAACGGTTTTTTCATTTACTCCGCAGTCGATAGCCAACTGTTTTCTCGGATAAATGCAGAAATGTCCGTCTTTGTCCTGTGATGTCGCTTTGCTTGTGAGCATTTCATAAATTTGCTCTGCCTTGACTGATAAATTTTTCATATCACTCCTCCTTTATCGTCAGCACATAAAACAGTTTAGTCGTTCTCCTCGTTTATAATTATATTATACCATACTATCTTATAATATCAAATGTTTGATGTACAAAATTTATTATGTTTTAAAACGAATTTTTGAAAGGTTCAAAAAGTATTATTATTTGCCAAAAAGCCTCTGAAAGAATCCTTTTTTTGTATTTTCCGAAGTTTGTATATTATCTGAAACTGCCTGTTCGGTCGTTTGCCCTGCTTGTAGGAGTAGTTGATGTTTGTCGGCAGCCGCCAGAGCTTGGGCGGCTGTCAATGCCTGAACCAATGCGTCTTGCTGTTCCTGGGAATTTTTTAACATAGCTGTCAGCTCGGCAATTTGCTTATCCTTTTCATCTATTTGCTTGTCTTTAATGGCAAGCTGTTCTTGCAGAACATGGATAGTTTCTTTTGTAATTTGTTCATTTGGGTTACTTTCTTCTTGCAAATTGCTTTTCAATGGGTTGCAAGACCTAAAATTTGGCCTTGGTAAATCCTTTGCAAGTTCTTGCAAGTCTTTTTCTGCGTTTTCATTGTTTTCTTTCTGAAAATCAGCACTATAAGCAGTATTTTCAGAGTTGCAAGACCTAAAATTTGGTCTTGGTAAATCCTTTGCAAGTTCTTGCAAGTCTTTTTCTGCGTTTTCATTGTTTTCTTTCTGAAAATCAGCATTATAAGCAGTATTTTCAGAGTTGCAAGACCTAAAATTTGGTCTTGGTAAACCCTTTGCAAGTTCTTGCAAGTCTTCTTCTGCAGTTTTATTGTTTTCTTTCGGAAAATCAGCATCATAAGCGGTATTTTCAGAGTTGCAAGACCTAAATTTGGGTATTGGTAAGTCCTTTGCAACCTCTTGCAAGTTGTTTTTTTCAATTTCGGCTCTTTCAAAAATTTTTAATCCGTCTGCCGATATGTATTTTTTGCCGTTTTCCACTTTACAATAACTTTTCAGGGACTTGTTCATCATTTGATAAATGCGTTGTGTTGTTACCCCTGCTTTTTTTGCAAATTGCCTGACTGATAAATATTCTTGTTCCATAACTGTCTCCTAATTTCCAAAATATCTGTTTTTTGCTGTTTCGCAAGAGATTACAAGGAGATGCACTGCACCTTATCCAAAATTTACTCTTTTTGTCAGCTGTTCAGTAATTTCTGTACTTTTTGGGTGGCTGTATCGGTCAGATATGCCTGTTGTGCCAATTCTGAAAATCTTGAAATGGCATTTTCTGTTTTTTCAATCATGTCTTTGCATTTCCATCTCGGAATATCCATGACGGCCGCACTTTCAAGAATATCATTCCGTGTTATCTCCGTTCTCTTGCCGTTGATACTCATCTGATGGGCTTTCAGCCATCGGTTGTCGGGATTGTATGACAAAGTTAAGTCATAGGCAGGCGAAAGTTTCCATTCCCCTTTTCTGTTCATCAGGAATGAAATGTTTTTCACATGGTCGTCATTAATTTTTCGCAAGCACGTTGAATATCATTCTTGCACAAAGCTGTTCCATGTCCTCATGGGAAAGTCTTAATTGACGCACGACTGATGCCGCCATTTCATAGCTGTATGCCGTTGGATCGTTATAGTCATAATGTGCCATTGCTCCGAGTGTCTGCATATGAATTTTTCTGCCGGTGCCGTTCTCTCTGTCAAATCTCTTTGTCATGAAGTGATAAAGCCCGTTTTCCTCGTATAATCTGCACTCATTCATCTTGATTCCCGACTCGACAGCCATCAGATAATAAGCATATTCGATTCTTGTATATACGGGCGGATCTTTCAAATCATGGTCGCCATTTTTGGAAACACCATCAAATTTTATCAGCCAGTATTCATAGCCTTGTCCTGCCTGAATCTGTCCGGAACGAATGTCATTGGTTTCGGGATTCCATGCAATGATTGCTTTTGCCCTTGCACCGCCTGCCGATGTGCTGATCTGAAGTATTTGTTTCATCACATTGTCGCTTTCCGAAAATTGCATATCTGTTCTCTTGTTCAAAATATCCGAAGCAAGACGAACAAGTTCATCAACTTGTATTTGTTCATTTTTGTCATGTTTGGGACCAAGCACAGGCTTGAATTCCAATGCACCCATGCCACGTTTGCCAGTGTAACAGAGTCTTTCCACTGCATTGAATGACGACACATCACGCCCTTGTCTTGCAAGCCATTGGGCAATGATGGTATTTCCGAATCGGTCAGGCAGTGAATCCGCAAGAAGTCCGGGCAGTCCGTGAAAAGTCTGATAAGGAAGTCCTGCAAAAGAATATTGCCTTGTACTCAACGGCATGGTGACAGGTGAAACTTCTATACCGCTGCCGAGAAAATCCCTGTCATAGCGGAAAATCGCTGTATTGCTGTCATCGGGCAGGGCAACCGTTCCGATTTTTTTGTCCCATAAAATCACTTCCGCAAAAGTCATTCTTCATCGCCCCATTTCCATTGAGAATGATTGTTAATATTCGTTTTTCTCGACACTCTCTGACGTTCTTTTCCAAGTTTGCGATAATCTTCGGGATCGAATGTCATTTCGGGCAAAAGCATATCCAGATTTTCCAGACAGCCCATTGTACGAAGAATTCTTATCAGACTTCCGAGCCTGATATCATCACCGTTTTCGGCAGAAGATAAGGTTCTTGTCGAAATGCCTGCTTTTTGTGCAAAATCCTGCTGTGATAACTGCATATCCAGTCTGTTACGCTTTATGCGTGCCCCTAGTTCTTTCAGAATGGCAGACTGACTGTTTACGGAAACAATTTTCATTTTCATTCCACCTTAATATAAAATATACTGCGTATATTATAGCATATTCGAATATAATATGCAATATATTTCATAAAAGAATCCGGTCAATACAGTGGAGGAATGCAAAAAGGCATCGCAGATATTTTGAATGTTACCAAAAGACAGGTTGTAAAATACAGTGCCATTGAAAAACTGCCTTTCCATATTCAGCAGGAAGTCCTGGAGGGAAAAATCAGTATCAATAAGGCCGTGGAAATGGCTTCTCCCAAAAAACAGGATTCCGACAATGCCGCTTTACTGTCTGATATTTTGTCAAAATTAAGTGACGAAACTCGTGACAGGCTGCTTTCAGGGGATATTGACCTGAATACTTTAATTGCACATTTCCAAAAAGATGAACCAGTTCATCATTTGATATAATCCCCATAGAGTAGACACTTGAAAAAACAAAAAGTTTTCAAGTCTACTT
>ONIF01000461.1 GCA_900317795.1 uncultured Eubacteriales bacterium
GAAAAATAATTTTTCGTCTGGTCCGTACCCGTTGTGACTGTTTCATAAATTATTGGTGCGTCAAGTATTGCCGATGTTCTGTCATGGTCAACTCCGAATTTCTCGAAATTCACCGCCCTGTAGATACTCTGCACTGCAGATGTTATTGTCTGGATTTCTTCACCCATAAGCGAATTGTTTTTTGTGACGTATGTGAAAGATATGGGACTGTTAATAACTACACCAAAGGTATATTCCGCTTTGTCAACTTTTGCCTTTACCTCATCAATACTCTCTTTTGTCACCATTACAGCACTGTGAGGATATACCTTTTCAAAAGATTTGGTTATCAAATCACTGTCGTTATAGGCATTGTCAATTATACCTATAACATTCATCTCACCCTCAACTGTATCACCATCGGATTTTGTCATATCCATTATGATTGCCGGCACAAACGACATTCCGAGTATCAATATCATTATTATTACTGTCGTTATGATAAACGCCTTATTTTTTATGCAGTTGAGATACTCAAATTTCAACACCTGTAAAATATGTTTCATATTCCGCCCTCCGTGTATTCAACAAATATGTCATTCAGTGACGGCTCGCATACTTTGAAACAGTCTATGTCAAACTCCGACAACTCTGCAAAAAGCCTGTTTTTGAAGTCCGGCGACTTCATTTTTATAATCAGCGTGTTTTCACCGTCATTCTTGACATCTGTTATATTATCCGACATTTTTTGAAGTACAAAAGGTGCTATTTTCTCATACTGTGAAGATGTTACCGCTATTCTGTCACGGGGATAACTGTGCTTTATCTCGCTGATTTTGCCGTCTATGGCAATTTTTCCCCGATTGATGATAGATATGCTCTCGCAAAATTCCTCAATGTAATTCATCTGGTGGCTTGAAAAAAGAACTATCGCACCCCCTGAAATCATCTCTTTTATCACATCTTTCAAAAGCATGGCATTCACGGGGTCAAGTCCGGAAAACGGCTCATCAAGTATGACTATCTGCGGATTGCACATAAGCGTTACTGCAAGCTGTATTTTCTGTTGATTGCCTTTACTGAGAGTTTCAAGCTTTTTATTCTTATACTCCGTCATTGACATTCTTTCAAGCCACTTGTCACACGCTTTCTGAGCGTCTTTTGACGACATTCCCCTTAACTGTGCAAGATATATCATTTGGTCGCATATCTTTATTTTCGGGTAAAGCCCTCTTTCTTCGGGCATATAGCCGATACGGATATTATCTCTGTCAATGGGCTTTCCGTCAATCAGCACTTTCCCCTTATCCGCCAAAAATACTCCCATAATAATTCTTATTGTAGTAGTCTTTCCTGCACCGTTTCTGCCCAGAAGTCCTAAGGCTGTTCCGCTTTGGGCGGATATAGAAATATCTTTCAGAACTTCCTTTTCACCGAAACTTTTGAAAATATTTTCCGCTTTCAGTTCCAAATTTATACCTCCTTTAAAAATATATCTGTAATAAATTTTATACAGAAACCCATATTTTGTCAATATATCCAAAAAGATTTAATGAAAAATCTCTAATTATTTATTACAACTATCGGATTTATCTTTGACTTTCTTCCGCTCATGTATGATAAAGCCGTACCGCTTCCCTTTACTGCACAAAGTTCGGGCTCTTCCGCTACACGCACTTTCAAACCGACTGTATTTTCTATCAGTTTATCCATTCCCCTCAGTCCCGAAAGTCCCCCTGTTAAAATAATTCCGTCATTATGTATATCGCCTATGAGTTCGGGCGGTGTGTTGACAAGCATTTCTTTTATCTTTTCCGCAATGATGACCGCTGTCTTTGAAAGCGGGGCGACAAGTTCTTCTCTATCTATATCTACTTTTACAGGCATTCCTCATGCATTTCCCCTTTATCGTGTAAGTGCCTGAAACTATCCCCGACAATACACTTCCTGCATTGATTTTCGCCTGCTCGGCTGTCCTCTTTCCGATTACTATATTATAAGTCTTTTTGATATATTTTATAATCTCATTGTCCATAGCGTCACCTGCACATCTTACCGTGCCTGTTACAGCCGTCCCTCCAAGCGATATGACTGACATATCCGCCATGCCTCCGCCAAGATTGGCAATAAATACACCATGTGGACTTTCTATATCTATCCCTGCACCCATTGCCGCTGCTATCGTACTTTTTATCATGCCTGCCCTTCTTATTCCCGTACTTAATACAAGGCTCTCAAATGCATCCTTTTCAACTTCCGTAAGCTCTGACGGCACACATATTAACGCTCTCGGCATGACTATCGACGAAGTTAAAAGCTTCTTCAAAAATATAACAAGCATATCTTCCGCTGATGTGAAATCTGCAATTACTCCGTCTTTTATCGGTGAAATTATCTCCTTTTTTCCCGAAATCCTCCCAAGCATTTCATACGCATTCTGCCCCCATGCCTTTATCTCCTCATTATCAACCGCTATCATTGACGGCTCATTTACCGCTATGCCCTTTCCTGCCGTGAATATCCTTATATTTGACGTTCCTATATC
>ONIF01000460.1 GCA_900317795.1 uncultured Eubacteriales bacterium
CTTGACAAATCTGCTGTTTCCGTTTGAAGATGTCGAGATAAATATCGGAAAACTGTCAATGTGGAGATTGCAGACACACGGACAGTTTGGCGGCACATGGCTGTCCGATTATGTTGACAACAGGCTTGGCGGTTTCGTGGAAACAGAAGAAAAATTCAAGCCCGACTGTGCATTGATAGGGGCAGACGGAAATATATTCAATCTTTTGGGAATTGCCAAAAAGACACTTATCGACAACGGTATGGTTGCTGAATCAAAAGAAATGTGCAGCAGAATTTACCAGTGCGGCAGCTACAGCGAGGCTCTCAATGTGCTTGATGATTATGTGAATATCACAAGCGTTGATGAGGATACAGGCGAAGATGTTGAAAATGCAGAAAGTGTGGTGATGAATGTATGATTTGGTTTATTCTTGGCATGGCATCGGGTTTTTTGATAGGTGCGATAGGAATGTCACTTATGCAGGCGGCTTCAAGAGCCGATGACAGCATGGAAGAATTTTACAAGCGTTTTGACGAAGAAAAAAAGAATAAGAAACAATCAGACCGGTATCAATCGTAAAAAATGCGATTATATCGGTCTTTTTTTGTTGGGAGGAGATAGCTATAAGGACACCCATCAGTTGGGTAGGCAACAAAACTTCAATACTGCCTGTCATTTACAGGCAACAAAACTTCAATACTGCCTGTCATTTACGGAAAATTTCCATTGCACTATGAACGATATATAGAACCGTTTGGCGGTTCGGGTGCGGTTTTACTCGGCAAACAAAAGCCCGATAAATTCGAGGTTTACAATGATTACAACAAAAATCTTGTAAACCTTTTTCGCTGTATGAGAGAGCGACCGATGGCATTCATCAAAGAGCTCGGATTTTTGACGCTGAATGCAAGAGATGATTTCATGGTCATTCGTGATTTTTTCAAGAAAGAAAAATTCGATACGAGATTTCTTTCGGAAGAAACGGAGCTGACAAAAATCATTCTTCCCGAAATTCTGTCGGAGGAAATTGCGGAACTTTATACCAAAAGTGTTCAGGATTATGATTTGCGTAGGGCGGTCATGTTCTTGAAACTGCTCCGATACAGCTATTCAAGTGGTGGAAAGAGTTTTGCAAGTCAGCCATTTTCGGTGGCAACTTTGTTTTCACTGATAGACCAGTTAAGCAAAAGGCTTGAATACACCGTCATCGAAAATCAGGATTTTGAGGTGCTGATAAAGCATTACGACCGTGAAAACTCGTTTTTTTACTGTGATCCGCCATATTTTGAAAGCGAATATATGTATGACTGCGACTTTGTGTGGAACGACCATGTGAGATTGTTTCAGACTTTGCACGATATTAAAGGTAAGTTTTTGGTATCGTATAATGACTGCAAAGAAATTCGAGAACTTTATGACGGCTGTTATTTTTATAATTTCAAGCGAGTTCACAGCATGGTGCAGAAGTATGAGGCAGGCAAAGAATTTCCCGAATTGCTCATAGGAAATTATGACCTTTCGGAACGCAAAAACAACGAACCTTGTCAGTTGACTTTATTTTAAGGAGAAATTTTTATGGCTAAAAAAATGAACAAACATCAGAAAAAAGTGGCAAACGATATTATGACAGCAATGAAAACGGCAGGCATTTCATGGAAAGAGCCGCTTGTTTTTCTTGTCGGTGACGGCATTTTTTCGATAGTTCCCGAAGATGCGATGCCGTTTCCGAACGGTTGTGAACACTGCTGCGAAAGGAATGATGAAGATGAGTAAGCATTTCAGAGTGCTCGGAAAGAGAGGGAGAGTAAATATTCCTGTCGAAGTCCGTGAAAAACTCGGCTGGTTGGGAAATGATATTCTGTCTTTCGAGGTTCAGGACAACGGCACACTTCTTGTCAGAAAAGAGCAGATAAATGCGGAGAAAAAAGACTGCGAAAGCATTCTGTCAATGTTCAATTTCCTTCCCGAAAGTCAGCAAAAAGAAATTCTCATTAAACTTTCGGTGAAGTGGGCTGAAAAAGAAAGAGGTGGGCTGAATGACTGAAAGTAAATTGACTAAATTTTCGGCATTGTTTTTGACACTTCTGACACTTCTCGGAACGGTTTTCAGCGTTCCCGTGACGGCTGCGACAGGTGACAAAGCCGTTATCACTTTCACCTATTGCTATGACAGCAACGGCAACACGATAAAATTCCACCAAACAGCCGTTCATGACGGTTACACAGTCGGCTATGACGGCATGGAAATTTTTGTTGCCTATGCGGACGGTAAAGAAGCCTACTGTATTCAGCCCGGACATTCCATTTATTCGGGCGATATCTTGACCGAGGGCGGTTCGAGTACATGGGATAATCTCAGTTCTGCACAGCAGAAAGCAATAAATCTTGCCTTGCTGTGCGGAAAGCCCGGCTCGGAAAATTCTCTTTCGGGAACTGGTGATGAAAAATGGGCGGCTACGCAGTTGGTAGTGTGGGAACTTGTTTCAGGCTGCAGAGAATCCAAGGAAGTTCATTGACGGCATGACGGCAGGCGGCTACAATGCAGGCATGAAAGCCAATTATGACACAATCGTCAACAGTATGCAGACCTTTGAAACTGTTCCGAGTTTTGCACAGCAAGATATACAAAGTGCAAACACCTATCCGATGGACAGTATTGGGGGCGGTTATTCGCTGACACTGACAGATTACAACAATGTGCTTGACAAATTTGACTTCAAGTCGGCAAACGGTGTTACAGTCACAAAATCGGGCAGTCAGTTAAGACTTGTTTCCAAAACTGCCATCAAAAATCCGCTTGTGTTCGGTGCATCAAAGTCCCTGCCGACTGTCAGCACTGTGCTTGTTCCGTTTGGTGATTCCGGCATACAGGATGTCATTGTCGGTGCAACGAATGCCACTGTGAACGCTTACTTCAAAATAATCACCAAATCGGGCAGTCTGAAATTGGTGAAAACATCGGAAGATGGAGTTGTTTCGGACATTGAATTCACTGTTCAGGGCGATGATTACACGAAAACCGTTAAAACAAATTCCAACGGTGAATTTTTGT
>ONIF01000457.1 GCA_900317795.1 uncultured Eubacteriales bacterium
AAAGCCGTGTCGGACTGCAAAAAGACATTATCATATTTTGCGGCATAGGGCGAAATGCAGAAAACAGCAAATTTAATGGTGGCAGACGGCACGGCTGAAAAAACCATATTGACAGCAATAGATAAATTGGGTTATCAATCGGAATATATCAACGTTCTTGCAGACAGCAGGGCAGTCAGTCAAACGGAAGTGCATTGTTCGCTATTGGATTATGTGTCATCTTTGAAGGGCACGGAAACGGCATTATTATTTCCGTATATAGTTGTGAATGACGATATAAATGCATTGAGTGTAAAAGGGAGTTACCTTGCCGATGGCGGAGAGCATGATTATTTAACATCGGACGAAACAGTGGGAACACTTATTTTAAACGAGAAAATAACAGATTTCACGGATAATATCGGGAATATGAATTATAAAATAAAGTTTGCAAAGTCAGAGATAATTCCAAAATGGAAAGACGGCAGATTGGAAATAGAATTTATTGTGGAGTTGGAAACGGATAAGAGATTAAAGGAAATTTCGGAGAGGGCGGAAAGCCTTGTAAATTCGGCAATAAAAAAGACGCTTTTAAAAAGCGGAGCAGATGTATTTTCGATAGGGAAAAATATAAGGGGAAAATATCCCGAAATATATAAAAATGCGGATATGAAAAAGCTTTTTCAAAATTCCTTAATAGAAATAAAAGTCACCTGCCGAAATGAATGACAGGTGACTTTTATAATTGCTCATTGCTAACTGCTAATTGCTAATTTAGTATATGTATTGGAGGATATTGCTAACTCTTGTATAGCCCGAAGTGCCGTCGGAGTTGATTTTGTAGGCTTCCATATAAATAGTATAAGTTTTGCCTTTTTCGGCTTTAAGGTATTCCCAAACGGAATCTTTTATTTCAGTTTCTGTTTCCGCTGCACGCTTTAAAAGGGGTTTATCGCCATCACAGATTACCCAGTTTACATGGTTATATTTTTCATTTTTGGTACGCTGAACACGATTTTTTTCATTGACGCTCAGAGTGAAAGCGGTTTCATCTATATTTTCCATGAAAAATTTATCTGCATAGGAAAAGTATCTGCACGGCTTGCCGTTGACAGTTACATCAAGAGTACAGTCGGTGTAAATACCGCCGCTGCCGCTGCCAATAAAACCGCCTGTATCTTCATCATCACCGTATATAGTACCGCTTAAAGAAACGTTGGTAAATTTTTTAGCACCGTAGCATTCACCGCTGAAACCGCCCACATATCGCCAGCCCGTAATATTGACATTGGTAAAATTGGCATTATCCATAATGATGTTACGGGTATAGCCTGTAAAACCGACATCTTGAATGTCGTGACAGTTGATATTCAAGCCGTTAATGGTGTGGTTTTGCCCGTGAAAGATGAGATTTGCACCGTAAGTTGTATTCCAGCCCATAGGTTTCCAGTCGTATTGGGATAAGTCAAGGTCTTTTTCAAGATATACTTCAATAGGCTGTTCATTCACGGCATTGACGTAATATACAACGCTTGCAAGTTGTTCGGGAGTTGATACACGGAAAGTCGGGGCGTTGCCGACAGCCCATTTTTTATCGGCAAGGTTCATAATATCGCCTGTATCACGTTCACGTTCCCAATCGGACTTGTATAGAGTTATATCGTTTTCATAGGCATATTTTGAAACTTCCATACCCATAGCCGTACCGTATTGATAAATATCAAGAAGGAGATAATCAGCTTCATTTTTGGCAGGGAAAGAAATAGTATTTTTATCTGTATCAAGTTCAAAATCCTCTATAATTTGCCATATACTGTTGTAGTAATCCACATACATGGGAAATATATTTTTTTCGGGAACGCCACGTAAAGTATCTTCATTGTAAGTGAGGGTAAGAGTTATATCTTTGACGGTGTCATTTGCACTGATTTCGACAGGTGAGCCTATAATACCGACAGTTTGTTCTACTATGGCATTTGCGGGATAGTTAGCCCCTATATAACATTCATCTTTGAGATTTCCG
>ONIF01000454.1 GCA_900317795.1 uncultured Eubacteriales bacterium
GAATTATCGGTAATATTTCGTTTTCATCTAAATCAATTTTTATTTCGTCAATATTTTCGAGCGATATTTCATACAGTTCGATTGTTTTTTTCTTCATGAGTTCTGAGATATCGACGTTGTCTAATCCATAATGTCTGCAAGCTGATAGTTGAAGTTTTAATATATCTCGTAAGGCTCTGCCACAATTCTGGTAATTAGATTCTCTGAACATCCTGATCAATGTATTTTTTTCTTTATCGGATCTGTCAGAAAAACTTATCCAATCCAAATTGCAGTGTTTCAAATAGTTCTCGATGTCCTTTTTTGTTATAGCGTCCAATATCTCATCTACATCTGCTAAAATGGCTTGTTTTATTATTTCTTTGTCGCTGTCGGTAAGTGTTGGAACAGATGATGAACATTCAAGATCAGTGTTAGAACCATGACCGCTTAATTTTGTCAAAAACGATGATATGTATCGCTGTTTTGCAGTTAAATCGATCATTTCGATTTCTATAGTAAATAACTTTTCTGGGTTTTTCAGTTTTTCTTTTTCTTCTTCGGTAAAAATTAACTTGCTGATAATCATTTTGTTGTCCTCCCGATTAGTCAGATTGCTCTTTTTCTATCAAGTTTTTAATATCTTCGTAAAAATCGCCATATCCTGCATTAAATCCCCTTTGGAATGCAACAGCATATATTTTGCTGAAAAGATATTCATAATCGTTTTTTTTCATATTTTCTGCTATTGTTGCGAAAGATGTATCTTTCAGGAGTATTTCTTCATCGTTGCCAATATCAACAGAAATGGACTTTTTCTCAAAGGTGGTAGTGCGTTCATTCAGCATATCTAATATGGCAGATTTCAAACGATTATCTTTATTGGTTATGGAAGAACTGATTTTTTCTACTGCCAACATCTTTTTGACATCCTGCTCATTGATAAGGAAATTTCTGCCGATTTTAACAGCTTTCAATTTTCCCAGACGTACCCATCTTCTGACACTCTG
Source organism: uncultured Eubacteriales bacterium (assembly GCA_900317795.1). Taxonomy (GTDB): domain Bacteria; phylum Bacillota; class Clostridia; order Oscillospirales; family Acutalibacteraceae; genus UBA1213. Next base: position 990 of record ONIF01000454.1, read on the forward strand.
CACGTCAACACCAACCAGAGCAGCCATTTCTTGTGATTCGTAGAATAAGTTACCGCCGATTTCTCTCATTGTTAATCCCTCATTTTATTAAAATATTTTCTTCTTGATGTACCTTTCGGAAATTCATATGTGTTGGGAGGTCGCAAGCGTAGAATCCGTACACCCACTGGGTGTACAAATTCGCTTGGTGGTGAAATTCCCACACCTTTTCATAATCGCCATAGGCTCACAAAAATACTAAAAAGGATAAAGGTTATGTTTGTTTTTTAGATTTTATTATATAGAATTATCTCAAATTTGTCAATATAATTTATAATTTATTGTAATGTATTTTGAATTATTGAAATTTTTATTTTGAGGGTATAAATTTTTTTAGCATGAAGAAAGAAAAAAATACTTCACTTTTGGGATGATTTGGAGTAGAATTGATTTGTGAGCAGGACTAAAAATCAGGTATAGAGGTTGATGGCAAAATGGAGATGACGATAAAGCAGCTTGCAAGTGAACTTGGTGTAAGTAAGCCTACTGTCAGAAGTGTTATAGCAGAGTTGGGCTTTCAGGGGAAACTTCGTAAAGTGGGAAACAGATATATGCTTTCTGATATGCAAATTTCTGAAATAAAATTAAAAATGTCAAACAAATCGGAAAGTGAAGTACAGCTGAAATCGGAAAAAACGGAAAAATCGGAAAGTGAAATACAGCCGAAATCGGAAAAAACGGAAAAATCGGAAAGTGAAGTACAACCGAAATCGGAAAAAACGAAAAAATTGGAAAGTGAAGTACAACCAAAAACGGAAAATAATATTTTTATGGAACAATTATTGATATTGAATAAACAGTTAGCTGTCAAGGATGAACAAATAACAATGCTTCAGGATCAGTTTGCTGTTAAGGACAGACAAATCAATTTATTGCAAGAGCAAATCAGTCAGCTTACTGCTGCAATGGAAAATCTGACAGCGTCCTTGAATGCGGAACAAGCTCTCCATGCTGGAACTATCCAAAAACAGCTCGCCGAACATTCCGTTATGGATCAGCCGTCTGATGTGGAACAGCC
>ONIF01000453.1 GCA_900317795.1 uncultured Eubacteriales bacterium
ATAATTTTTTGCAATATAAAAAGCGTTCCCGAACTCAAAATTCGGTCACGCTTGAAACCGTATTCAGAATAGTGTTTAAAACCGTTTAAAACCCGTTTAAATTTGATTGTAGGGCATTAGACATATAATTTATCCCCCTCGAAATAAAGTGCCGTAGAAACGAAAATATGAGGGCATACGAGCGTATTTCCAAACGGAAACAAAATGATTGTTTTCTGCTGCACAATGGAAATTTTTGCCAAAATTAGACTTGACAACAGCTCACCAAGTTACAAACTGATTTCATAATCGATATAATCGACTGTAAAGCCCATCCGTCTGTAACATACCTTTCCGCCATCAAAGAAAGGTAATATTCTTTTGTATGTTGCAGTTTTGGATATTCTTTTGCCAAGTTGTCTGCCAAATCAATCAGTTTCCCAATATCTTGTTTGCCATATCCTATTTTGCTTGCAAATTTCTCAAATTCATCAGCAGTCATAATAACCCCCTCGTTTCAACGGTATAAGAAAACCGCCCAAATGGACAGTCATTCTTTCAATTCGTTTATAGGTATATTTTTACCATTTTCTCTGAGCCAATCAGAGCCTTCTATCCCATCAAAAAATTTCTTATCCCAAAAATCGCAAGTTCCATCTTTTTTTACCTGTACAGGAAGAATGCGGGAAATACATGCTCCATCGAATCTTTGGTATGCAAAAATCCAGCAATCCGATAACTCGGTGCAACAACAAATTCTAAAATAATCACCCAATTCTTCACTTGCGATTTTATAAGCTTGCTTTGCTGTTATCGACATTTATATTCACCCCAACACAATCTTTAATAAGATTAGAAAATTCCAAGTTGTCTATTCTTGCAAATTCAGTAAAACCCTCAATAGCCCTATCAAAACGATTTCTTGCATCAAGTTTATTGCTTTGTGGATCAATGAAATATATTTCATCATTTAGTTTTTCTGCAAAAAACAAATGAGCAAATTCCTCCATTTGTATGCCAATAACCACTCTTGCATTGCTTTTACAATTATGTAAGTAATCTGAAATTTCTTCAAATCCTGAGCCGTTGCATTTTTTCCATTGAGCGTTGATGCATACTTTTCTATAATCACCAAGTCCAATATTATCGTCCAGAGGATTTTTAGGTGCATCTTTCGCTATTACATCATAACCTCTACGACGCATTTCGTAAGTAAATACACATCTTTGGCAATTTTCAGTATATCTATTTGGATTCGTAAATTCCAAAGCCCTCTCTATATTATCTGGCTTTTGCAATTTCGGCAAAGATAAAAGATATTCTTCAGATACCGGTTTATATTTTTCTGGAGTAACCAATCCTTTTATTTTTTCTTTCAGCTTGCCAAGTTTTGAATTGCTATTCTTTGTTTTCATTATATCATCATTTTGGAATTTTGCAACCCTCATTATGTACCTATAGTCGCTCATTAACTCCTGATATTTTTCCGAATTAGCCTGTTTCATACGGACAAAACCTGCAAATGACTTTGGTGCGTCATTTGGCAGTACCGCCTTGATACGCTCATACTGCTTGTAGTTCTCGTTGCGTCTGCGTTTCTCTGCCTGCTGTTCTGCGTAGGCTTTGCGTTCTGCATCGGTGCGGGTATCCTCAAAAGGTGCAGTGCTTTTTTGACTGAATTTCAACAATTCTTCTTTTTTGTACGCCCTTGCAGGAAAGATGGAAATACGGTGACGGCAGTTCGGATGTATCGTTTCATATCCCTTTACAAATGCCGTATCATACAAGTACGGAAAATACAGCGGTGTGCCGTCTGGTGCTTTGTATTTGCCGTTTGCCGCCTCTCTGGTAATTGCATACACCCTGCCCTGATACATGGCACATATCGGGCAGGTCGGGCTATGGTCTGTCATTCTTACCAAATCATATCCCCAATCAATACCTTGAGTGGTTTGGGCTTTGTTTTGCGTTTCGGCAGTCGTGGAACGTGCCGTCATCTCAGCATATTTTTTGATAGGCATACTTGCACCATTCTTATACGGCACCGAAAAAACATTCTGTGCCTTAAAAATCTCCGTC
>ONIF01000452.1 GCA_900317795.1 uncultured Eubacteriales bacterium
CACGGAATTTTCAAGCCGTCAAGCCTACTCTTGCCGAACTCGGTGAACTTATCGGAATGAAAGAACTGCCGTCATTAAGGCTTGAAATCATTTCTGCAATCATCAATTCCATGCCCGAAAGCTCTCCCGATGAAAATCCCTCTGAAAAGTCCGCCAACGAGGGACATCAAAGGGCAGTCTATGTTGACATTATGGGCAGACCCGAACAGGAATATTGGAACAGTACCAACAGAGAAATTACAGACCGTATCAATTACTATCTGGAAGCAAAGGGATTGAAAGATACCCCAACACAAGTACAAACTTTTGATGAATGAGGTGATGTTCTTGTTTGCAAAAATATTTAAACCGCCGACTTTAACGAGTACTTTCAGTGATGATTTTTTGTTTGCAACGGACAGAATTTCTTCATACGAGTATACAAAACGCTGGACAAAATCGGGTGCTTTTACGCTTACATTTCCGTTTGACAAGGAGATTTTAAAGTCACTTGAAGAAAATGGAATTATCTTTTTAGACGGTGACTGGCTCTGGATACAGGATATATTTTATGAAGAACCCAAAATAATTGTTACAGGCAAGGACTGCAAGGCATTCCTTGAAACCCGTATTGCACTCCCGAACAATACAGGCTTTACAGGCTATTCTTCCGTAAGTGGCACGACTGAACAATGTATCGAGTATTATCTCAATTTAAACTGCATAAATCCCGTTGATGAAAGCAGAAAATTACCGCTTATTTTTGCAGGCGGTACGGCTGGACTTTCCAATGACAGTTACATGGCAAGATTTGAGTACATATCCGATATTGTAACAACTATGTGTGAAAATGCAGGTATCGGGTACGATATTCGTGGAAACATTGCAGACAGCGGTTTTAAATTCTATCTTCTCAAAGGCGTTGACCGTTCATTTGACCAAGACGTAAATCCGAGAGTAATTTTTTCATCACATTGGCGAAACGTCATTTCACAGTCGTTTGAACACGGTGTTGACAATCTTTTGAATGCCGTTTATGCAACTGACGTTGATGAAGTTTCTCAGCTTGTCGCAACGACTGCAAGCGGTATTTCAAGACGGGAATGCAACGTCAATGTAGGCATTTCGCATACTGACAGTTGGTTTGAAAAATATGCCCTCAAAGAAATTAAAGACAATGTTGCAACGGAGAGTTTTAATATCAATGTGCCGTTCTCAAATTACGGAACAGATTATGAACTTGGCGATGTTGTGACGGTAAAAGACGATTTTGCAGGCGGTTTTTATAATCGTGCCGTCACCGAAGTGACTAAAAGCTTTTCAAGCGGGCAGAGGTCAATTTCTCTTGTTCTCGGCACGGCTAAACAAAAGCCTGTTCAAAAACTTGTAAACAACTTAATCAACAAAACTCAGCAAAGGAAGTGATTTTTTGGGAATTTACAGGCAAGACAAAACAGTTTATCAAGCGACAAGCCATTTTGAAAGCATAGCACTTGTCGATGAAAACGGTACATCTGTCACGCTTGAAAGCGGGGACAAACTGATTTTTACTGTAAAAGCTCATTACACGGGAGATCACATCATTAAAAAAATACTGACATCGGACGATATTTTTGAAGGGGAATATCCTTTCTGCATAACTCCGGAAGAACTCGACATTCAACCGGGCAGATATTTTTATGATGTGCGGCTACAAAAGGCAAACGGAGATTTTTTGCCGATAGTCCCGAAATCTAACTTTGATGTTCTTGAATCGGAATCAAGAAAGGAAGTGACTTAATGTCAATTTTTGGAATTATTCATTCTTCGTCACCCGAAAGTGAAGACTATATACGACTTAAAAACAAAGTTACTGAAATAGAAAGTGCATTAAGTTCAAGAATTGATAATATTATTGCCCACAACAACGATACAGAGGGCAACAGTGAGCTGATTGATATTCGTACAGGTGCAGACGGAACGATTTATACCAGTGCAGGAGACGCCGTAAGAAACCAGCTGAGCAGCATTGCAAGCGCACTTGAATATATCGAACCCGAAAACAAGCTGAATCTCGACACCATAACAGAGAATACCATCATCAACA
>ONIF01000451.1 GCA_900317795.1 uncultured Eubacteriales bacterium
AGTTTGGGGGCATATTTATGTGTTCAAGCGTATTTACATTACAAAATGTTTTATTCCCGATTTTCACAACACTGTCAGGAAGTGTTATGTTTAAATTTGTACCTATATATGACCATGAAAGTTCTTTTTCAAAGAAATTTACATTTATAAAACTGTCTTTTGTGTCATCTCCTGTAATCTCCGTTATGCCGTCGGGGAAAATTATATTGACGTTTTTGGCATTTTCGACAAGTTTCTCTAATTGTCCGTAAACTTCGGGAAATTGATGTATGTGCTCAATATCCAGATAAATAGTAAGATTATCACAGGCTTCAAGAAAACCGTATTCATGTATGTATTCGATACAGGACGGAATCATAATATCGGGTGCAGACGAGCATGAGAAAGCATTGGAATCTACGGAAAGCAAATGTGTAAAATCAACTTTTTTCAAATTCGTGTCATAAAATGCGTTGTATTCCACATACTCTACATTTTCCGCATTCGTTACGGTTTCGAGATTTTTACATTCCGAAAATGTGTAAGGTGCAATTTTTCGGATATAGTTATTTAATTCTATGCTTTTTAATCCCGATTGTTCAAAAGCGGAATTTTCTATTTCCTGTATATTACCGCCTATTTTCACATTCTCGAAAAACTGTTGATTTTTCAAGGCATGGTGTCCGATTGCCGTGACGGGTATGCCGTTGATTTCCTGCGGTATTTCGAGAGTTTCCATGACTTCTTCGGGCACTTTTGCAACAGATAAAAGAGTTGCTTCATTGGCATTGTCATATACTTTATAACGGAATATATCATCTTCTTCATAATGGCTGATACTGTGGTCTTTGGGGGCAGACGGCTTTTCCGTTTCGACATAGACTGTATTTTCAATTATGCTTGTTTCAGTCACTGTGCTGACAACCTCACTCGTCACAATAACTTCACTTGGCACAATAACCTCACTCGGTACGATAACTTCACTCGGTACAAGAACTTCGCTCGGTACAAGAACCTTGCTCGTCACAATTTTTTCAACGGGCACTTCCTCCACTTCATAAACGGTGCTTGTCTGTATTTCGGGGGTTATCTGTATTTGTGCATCTGTGGGCGGGAGCTGTGCGACAGTCGTACAAACGGCGATTGTGGCGGCTGAGGCTATCACAGAAATTCTTGTAGCTGTGGCATTGCTGACGGTGCGGGCGACAGATGTACTCACAATGTTGGATACCTGAGCACTTGTGAGCGTACTTGATGAACTTGCAACGCTGTTCATAACGGTTGAAAAGTTGGTTGTGACCTGCATATTTTGTGAAATATTTGAGATAATCTGACCAAGACTTTTGAGAATATCGACGCTGTAAAGCTTAATGCCTTTTCTCTCATAGGCTTTTATTTTTCTCTCTATCTTGTCACGGGCATGGCTCAAACGGCTTTTAACAGTTCCCTCACTGATGTCAAGTGCTTTGGCAATACTTTCAACGGACATATTGGAATAGTAATACATCAAAATGACGGATTTATGTTTTTCGGGGAGTTCTGACACGATGTTATAAATAATTTTTTGTGTTTCCGTATTGTCAAGTTTTTCATGGGGAACTACTTGAGAAAAATTTCCCGTATTGGTATTGCACTCATTTTCGATATATTCTTCATCTTCCATCGTAATTTCACGTTTTTTGCGTAACATGGAAACACATTTGTGTTGAATGACTTTTCTGAGCCAGCCGTGAAATGCGGCAGGATTTTCTATCGTTCCGATTTTCTGTATGACAACCAGAAATATTTCACTTGCGGCATCTTCCGCATCATCTTCATTTGGGAAATAGCATTTTGCAATGGTTTTTATCTCTCCGATATAGTTTTTATAAAGTTCCTCAACAGCGTTTTTATCACCGTTTTGTCTTTCTCTATTGACTAAGACGCTGAAAATTTTACTCGGTTCATAAAAAATCAAAATAAATTTCGGAAAAATAAAAATATTTTTTGAACCTCAAAGCATAATCATGCGTCAATGGTACAGAAGAAAATATGAAAATATTGGCAGTTTTGACGATTGCAATATTACTTCAGAGGAATTATTATTAAATTG
>ONIF01000450.1 GCA_900317795.1 uncultured Eubacteriales bacterium
CAGGCTGAACAGATACAGGCATTCAGTCAGATATTGATGTCAGACAATACGGAACACAATTAAAATCGGGATCAAAGTATCGAGCAAGGCGAGAGAAATTGCCTTGCTCTTTTTTCATTTTCTTTCATCGACTATACCTTAATTTTTATGATTTGCAATGCAAACCATAGTCAAATATTGCACAATTTGGGGCGGTTGATAAATTAGCAGGAGAAAGGAAAGGCGTTGCTAAAGCCGCCTTTTCGCAATACAGCAGACGGCAGAGCCGACTGCAATGCGGTTTTTTAGCATTTTTGATATAAGGAGTCAGGGTTGAAACTTTTTTCTATTTTTTCGATTTTGGGTTCAACCCTAACTCGATTTTTACGATATTCAAGCCATTTTAATAGGAGTCGTAGTTAGGGGTTGCAAGATTTGACAAGCCTGTTTTTTTAATTTTCCCTTTTTTATATTACTCATTTTTTTGATATTATATTGTCCCAAAATTGCCAATTTGGGAGCCTATATATTTCTGTATATGTGATGATATTGTACTATGATACTTATAAAAAAGGTGGACAGCAAATTGTAAAAAAAGGGCAAAAGGTGGACAGCAAAAGGGGGGTAAGGTGGACAGCCAAAATTTACCAATTTTTACAAAAAAAACGATAAAATAGGGATTTTTAAAAAAAGGTGGACAGCAAAAGTGCCATTTTTTGAAAAACTATAAATACAAAAAAATTCTATTTTAATCAAATAGAAAAAAAAGGTGTATTTTTTAAAAAGTTTATAGAAAGTGCTGTCCACCGCTGTCCACCTGTCCACTTTTGAGCTAAAATTTTATCACTATCTTTTCAAAAAATCCCTTGAAATAGCCAAAAAAAAGCGGTGGACAGTTTTTCTAATTTCTGTCCATCGCTGTCCACCTGCTGTCCACCTGTCCACCTTTTTGTCAAAAAATCATCCTGTGCTGTCCACCAAATCACAAAAAAAGTGAAAAACTAAATAAATTAAAAACATTTTGCATAATCTTCTTTTGGTAAAAGTTTCATGCGTATAGATTTACCATCAAGTTTCTTTTTCTGACTTTCATATCCCAATTTTGTAAGAACTTTTCCCACTTGTTCAGCAGTATATTTATTGAGTTCTGAATGATAGCTCATAAATTCGGTTACGGTCATGTATTCATCAATTATTTTGTAGTTTGCTGATGTTTTTTGCCTATCCATATTCAATTTTGAAAGAATGTCTATAACTTCATCTTCCGCTTTCATAGGCTTTGTGTATTCTTGATTTCTGTTGTCTAATTTCTCTTTCATTTCGGGATCAAGTCTAAAACAGCTTGCCATTGTCGCACCTTTGGCAATTTCTTCTTGTATGATACGATATACCTGTGCCCACAACTGCAAAGAATTGAAAGTTTTAATCTGTGTGTTGTAATCAATATGTACATCATCTGCTATGGGAACAGTTGCAAATCGGCGGTTGCCCGTCTGATCTATGAGGAATTTATCATCATTTACTGTACCGACAAATGATGTCATACGGGGAAATTTCAGTGTTGATCTGCCGTATGGAAGTCTGTATTCATCATTTGCTTTTGTCAGCATGGCTTTTACGCTGTCCATATCTTTTTTCAGAGTGCTACCTATCTCGCCTAATTCACATATCCAATTACTTGTTGCCTGAATAATGCTGTCCTTGTTGCGTGGATCAATGCAGACACCTTCTCCGAAGTATTGAGAAAGCATGGCGAGATGCTCAAAAAATCTTGTCTTGCCAATGCCCTGCTTGCCCTTGAATACAAGTATCAGGTCAAGTGAAAATGGGTGTTTACTGTCATTAAACAAGCCACAAACAGCCTGCATAAGCCATTTTTTAATGATTTCTCGGCTTAACCTATCCTCTTTGCCAATGCCGAAAATGTTATATATTTCTTCAATATGGTCTTTACCATCCCATTTTGCAGATGTTATCATGTCAAGAATGGGATTAACTTTGTTATCTGCCGCAATAACTAACAGTATATCCGCAATTTTAGCTGCACTGCACTTTTCAAATTCCGTCTGCAAGTCATCATAAATGATTGTCGGTGCAGTT
>ONIF01000445.1 GCA_900317795.1 uncultured Eubacteriales bacterium
ATGTTCCAATATCAAAGAAGTGCAGAGCAGGGGAGCGTATGTTCTCGGAATAGGCTGCGAAAACAGACAGCATCTCAGTCACTCGGCTAACAGTACTTTATTTATTCCGAAAATATGTGATATGATGCTGCCGTCACTTGCGGTAGTGCCTATGCAGATACTTGCCTATTACATGGCACGTTTCAAGGGCTGCGAGATAGACACACCACGCAATCTTGCAAAATCTGTTACAGTTGAATGAAGTTTTGAGAGTGGAGAGTGGAGAGTGGAGAGTGGAGCGGTGCTGCCCCGATTTTTGACAATAAATCGGAATGTACAACTGCTTCACTCTCCACTCCCAACACTCCACTCTAAATTAAAGTTTTGAGAGTGAAGAGTGGAGAGCGGAGCGGTGCTGCCCCCGATTTTTGACAATAAATCGGAATATACAACTGCTTCACTCTTCACTCCCAACACTCCACTCTAAATATACAGGGGGAGAATGTTTATGGGTATCAAAAATGAAAAAATACTTATCATGGACTTTGGCGGACAATATACACAGTTGATAGCCAGACGTGTCCGTGAATGTAATGTTTACTGCGAAATAAAGCCATATAAAATATCTGCGGAAGAAATTAAAAAAGAAGGCTATATGGGCATTATATTCACAGGCGGTCCTAATAGTACATACGACGAAAATGCACCGAAATGCGACCCAAAGGTTTTTGAGATAGGCATACCCGTTTTGGGAATATGCTACGGTGCACAGCTTATGGCACAAACTCTCGGAGGTACGGTAAAAACAAGTGATATAAAAGAATACGGAAAAACAGATGTTGAATTTGATACATCATCACTTCTTTTCCATGCCGCAAAAACTCAAAATGTGTGTTGGATGAGCCATACAGATTATATATCAAACGTGCCGCATGGATTTAAAATAACCGCTATTTCAAAAGACTGTCCTGTTGCGGCAATGGAAAATATAAGAAAAAATCTGTATGCAGTACAGTTTCACCCCGAAGTACAGCATACAAATGAAGGTATGCTCTATCTGAAAAACTTTTTATATAACTCCTGCTGCTGTAAAGCGGAATGGCAGATGAGTTCGTTTGTCAAAGACACTGTCAAGCAGCTTAAAAAACAAATTGGTGATAAAAAAGTATTATGTGCGTTGTCGGGCGGTGTGGATAGTTCTGTTGCAGCTCTCCTTGTACATAAAGCCGTAGGCAAACAGCTGACCTGCATATTTGTCGATCACGGGCTTCTCCGCAAAGATGAGGGTGACCAGGTGGAAAGTGTATTCAGACAGCAGTTTGACATGAATTTAATCCGTGTCAATGCACAGGAAAGATTTCTTTCAAAGCTTGCGGGAGTGTCCGAACCCGAAAAGAAACGTAAAATAATCGGTGAAGAGTTTATCCGTGTATTCGAGGAGGAATCCCGAAAACTCGGTAAAATGGAATATCTCTGCCAGGGAACGATTTATCCCGATGTAGTGGAGAGCGGTGTTGGTGAGTCGGCTGTAATAAAAAGTCATCACAATGTGGGAGGGCTTCCCGAAGATGTCGGATTTGAGGGAATTATAGAGCCTTTGCGTGATTTGTTCAAAGACGAAGTAAGACGTGCGGGGCTGGAACTCGGCATACCCGAATTTTTGGTATGGCGACAGCCGTTCCCCGGTCCCGGACTTGCAATAAGAGTTATGGGCGACGTTACCGAAGAAAAATTGGATATACTTAAAGAGGCTGATGCAATTATGCGTGAGGAATTTGCAAACAACGGTCTTGACAAAAGTGTCAATCAATATTTTGCAGTTCTGACAGGCATAAAAAGTGTCGGTGTAATGGGTGACGGCAGAACGTATGACAATACCATCGCTTTGAGAGCCGTTACAACAAGTGATTTTATGACAGCGGACTGGGCAAGAGTACCGTATGATGTGCTTGAAAAAATCTCCAACCGTATAATAAACGAAGTAAACAATGTCAACAGAGTAGTCTATGACATAACGTCGAAACCGCCTGCCACAATTGAATGGGAATGATAAAAAAATGACGGGAAGCCGCATGATAAGCGGTTTCCCGTTTTTTGTGTCTATATTTTG
>ONIF01000444.1 GCA_900317795.1 uncultured Eubacteriales bacterium
TGGATCAGACTTTGAGGCCTCTAAAACCTCCTTCGCCTCCTGCAATTCTGGAACGAATTTATACAGCTCTTTCGCGCTTTCCGAATATGGATCTCTGAAAAACTCAATCCAAAACGTCAGCGGACTTTCCTTTGTAAATTTCTTCAACTTATCCAGCTCAACGAACTGTATTTCAAGCAAATCTGTGATTTTTTCATGCGTTTCTTCGTCGGCAAGATAGCACCTCCGCCAATATCTGGCGTCATTTTTAAAAAGCTTAAAATTCAATATGTTAATCGAGATTGTGCGGTACAGTTGACCATAATCTTCGCTGATTTTCAGCTCGCCGGCGAACAGTCTTGACCAGTAAAACAGCGTGCGACCGATCATATTAACATCTGTTCCAACCTGCATTTCAATATTGACGATTTCGTTTCGATTGGTGCGGGCACGAATGTCCAAACGAGAGCCTTTTTGCAAGATGTGTTCTTTAGTCAGCTCGCCGTTCAGAATTTCGACGTCCGTTATCGGATCGCCTGAGTTTATCGCACTGTTTAAAAAATGAATGAGCACACGTTTGTGTTTTGGGTCCGTGAAAATCATCTTAAAAACAGCGTCGTTTTGTGCCGTGATGTTGCTCAAATCTATATCCATATGGTTCTCCGATATCGTCTATTTTATTGTAGCACAATTGGCGAATTGTTGCAAAAAAATGTGATGAAGCCAACTTTGTTCCACAATAAAAACAGAAGTCGAACGGTGTAAGGAGTAAAAAAGGATCGAGTAACTCGGTATAATATTTATAGAGAAATTTTTAAAAGGAGTTACTCGATGAGAAAATTATACACCCAAAAACCAAAGAAATACAAGCAACTACAACCAGAAGAAAGATGGCAGATTGAAGCATATTGCAAAATGGGTATGTCGATATCTGGAATTGCACGAATGCTAAATCGTTCAAAATCAACGATTTCTTGTGAAATTCGCAGAGGCAAGCATCGGAGAAAATATATCGCACGTATTGCTCAAAACAGGTCAGAAAAGCGACGTAAAGAATCTCATAAACACAACAAGTGGTCCGATTATAAGTTATTGAAATTTATCGAATATCATCTAAAAATTGAAAAAATGTCGCCAGAAATTATATCCAATATATTAAAAGAGCGGTTTGGCATAAAATTTTCACACACCAGTATTTATAATTTAATCAACAAGCATCGCCCCGAGTGGAATAAGTTTTTGATTTATCGATGGAAAAGAAGGAAAAAGCACCACAATAAAGCATGTGTTAATGCGATACCAAATCGAGTTGATATATCGCAACGTCCGTCAGAAGTGAATTTAAGGAATGAAGAGGGACATTACGAGGCTGATACGGTATTGTCATCTAAGGGCGGGAAGGCCTGTCTAGCAGTGTTTGTAGAGCGAAAAACGAGAATGTATTTTCTGCAAAAAATAAAAGACAAAAGTGCCGGAGAAATGCTGTCAGCGACGATGAAAGTTTTCCGAGATTCCAAAGAGTTTGGACCGCTGAAAGTGCTGAGTATCACGTATGATAACGGCACAGAGAACGCCAATCACGAGCTTGTGAATAGGATGTTAAATTGCAAAAGTTTCTTTTGTGCACCGTATCACAGCTGGGAAAAGGGACAAATTGAAAATCGTAACAAAATTTTGCGACAATTTTTTCCTAAAGGCACGAATTTTGACTTGATCTCGGACAAAGAAATCCATAAAATTCAAACAGTTATAAATAACAGACCGATGAAAGTTCTCAATTGGCTCTCGCCCCGTGAGCTTTTCGACCTCATCCGTTCGGCTTATTAGTTTATTGTGCCCTAGTTTTTTGAACAATTTCACGAAATTCTTCAATTTTTACACATGTTAATCTTGAAAAATTTTTGTTTTGTTTAGATAATCTATTGAAACTCAGCATATATTATAACTCTTTTTTTACTGAGTTTCACATTTTTCTCTCCTTTTTTCTAGCCTTTCTCTACTTTCGCAATAGATCTATTTAAGTTACACAAAATAGCCTTTTCTATTTCCTCTAATTCAATCCTAAAACCATTAAGTTTAATTTGATTATCCTTCCTCCCTAATATCTCTGCCAT
>ONIF01000443.1 GCA_900317795.1 uncultured Eubacteriales bacterium
ATTTCCTTTTGTCATTCTGAGGAACGAAGTGACGAAGAATCTTTCAAAGATTCCTCGCTTTGCTCGGAATGACATAGGGCGATTTATTTTGTCGTTTACATCATATTTGAAAATAAACAGGAGGAATTCAATATGCTGAAAAAAGGCGAGCTTGTTTCGTTCAGACCGGATATAAAGGTACTGGACTGCACACTCAGAGATGGAGGACTTGTCAACAACTTTTATTTCAGTGACGAATTTGTCAAAGACCTGTATGAAACCAATATCAAAGCAGGCGTTGACTACATGGAATTCGGCTACAAAGCGGATAAAGAGATGTTTGACACGGACAAATTCGGAAAGTGGAAGTTCTGCAATGATGATGACATAAGGGAGATTGTCGGTGATAATGACACCAACCTTAAAATAGCGGTCATGGCAGACGTGGGAAGAACGGATTTGCGTGATATTGTCGATAAGGCGGACAGTCCCATTGACATGATAAGAGTGGCAACTTATATACATACAATACCTACGGCACTTGAAATGGTGGAGTACTGCAATAAAAAGGGCTATGAAACAACGGTGAATATCATGGCAATATCGAAGTCAAACGACAGCGACCTTAACGACGCTTTGGAGATAATCGGCAGGAGTTGTGCGGATACCATATATCTTGTTGACAGTTACGGCTCTCTGTATCCCGAACAGATGGGAAGGCTTGCGGAAAAATATCTTGAATATGCCGACAAGTACAATAAAAAAATAGGCATTCATGCACATAACAACCAACAGCTTGCATTTGCCAATACAATAGAAACTCTTACAATGGGCGTAAGCTATCTTGATTCGACAGTCAGCGGAATGGGCAGAGGTGCGGGAAACTGCTCGACAGAACTGCTTCTGGGATTCCTTAAAAACCCGAAATATCATATCACACCGCTTTTGAAGTTCATAGAAAAACATATCAACAGAATGAGAGATGAGGGAGTTGTTTGGGGATATGATATACCGTATCTTCTCACGGGCAGAATGAACCAGCACCCCCGTGACGCTATACAGTTCATAGCCGACCACCGCTCCGACTATTCCAACCTCTACCGCTACCTCTACGACAAAGACAGCTTTTAATCAATTAGCAATTAGCAATGAGCAATTAGCAATGAGTAATTAGCAATGTGCAGTTAAAGGTGAGAATTTGGAAATGTATTTCCTGTATGTGATATTTTTTATGGCTGTATAGGAATTGTTTTTTAAAGAAATTTTAATTTTTTGAACAAAATATGAATAAAAAAATACGTTGTTCATAATTTGTTAATAAATATTTTCCACAAAAAAAGTGCAGATGTGTAATGTAAATTAAACAAAAAAGGGTTAAAAACAGCGTTTTACTGTCCAAACCATGTCATAATGCACAAAAAATACCATTTCTTTTTTATATAAGAAATTTAAAAAAATTAAAAAAAACTATTGACATTTTGTTAATAAAGAGTTAATATATACTCAACAAATGAACACGGTGTTCCGCCCTTCAGAATGTCGGTTCATAAAAAAATTTTTATTAAGAAAGAGGTAGTTTATTATGACTCTCCAACAGAAACTGCTCGCTAAGAAGAGCAAAAAAGGCTTCACACTCGTTGAACTCGTTGTTGTTATCGCAATCCTTGCAATCCTCGCTGCTATCGCAATCCCCGCAGTTGTAGGTATCATCGACAACGCACAGAAATCAGCTAAGAAGTCAAACGCTGCCAACCTTGACGGTGCTGCTAAGAAACTCTATGCAGGTGTAACAGCCGGTTCTATCACAAAGGAATCTCCCGATAACGAACTCGGCGGTATCGCTACAGCAAAATCTTCTATCCTTCCTTCATCAAAGGATTCAACAGTTACCAAGAGATCAAAGGCTAACGAATTGACAGTTCAGAACGCTATCGATTATTCAGGTTTCAGCTCAACATTTGCTAACGAGAACGTTGACGACTATGCATTCAGCACAAAAGACGGCACAATCGTTTACGTTGATACAAGCGACACAACTACATTCGCTACCAGCAAAATCACAGCAGCTGCTGACACAAGGCTCGAAGAACGAGACCGATGCCGCCTGGCCATACATCCCCGCAGGCA
>ONIF01000441.1 GCA_900317795.1 uncultured Eubacteriales bacterium
CTGATCGACCTATGTCAATTATATCATGGGTACGATCAAACCGATCAACTAAAAAACACAGCCTGATTTATCGGGCTAAAACATATTATACGAGGAGAAAGACTTATGAAAAGAACGCTGTTGCTGATATGTACAGCGGTGTTCTTTATGGCACTCTTCGGCAGTTCGGTTCGGGCAGTGGAAGAATGGAAAGATACAATTTCACTGCCTGTTTTCCAGACGATTGTTCCAAGTAACAATGAAAATCCGAATGATTTTACAGTCAATTATATTCTGACACCCGATGATGCAGGCAATCCTATGCCGAAAGATTCCGAAAACGGTATTTATCGTTTTTCTGTTAAAGGAAACAGTGAATATGATATACCGTTTATAGAGGTAACGGAACAGGGAATATGGCATTATACGCTTTCCGCCAATGGTGAGGGGGTAAAGCTTGCATACAGCAGTTTGGAAATAGTAATATACGGAGTTTTTGACGGTGAAAGGTTTTATGCAAATGCCTTTGCAAAGCTTCCCAACGGAAAGAAAACGGATTTGAATTTTACTGCAAATGTCATTCCGAAAGTGGCAGATATTTCCTTTGAACCGTCAGATGAAATTTCCGAAAATTCCGACAGGGAGAGCAGTTTTTCAAGTGATGTTGTCGATACGGGGGACAGAGGCAGTTCGGGATTGTATTTTATAATAATATCAAGTGTTTTGATAATTTCACTGATGATACAAAAGCCGGAGAGAAGTAAAAAATATCAATAGCTGTAACCGAAGCATAAGTTGACAAAGCACTGTGTTTTTTTAGGCACAGTGCTTTGTCAGTTTATGATATAATATATAAGGTGATAGATTTGAAGAAAATAATAAAAGTGACGGTTTGGGTGACAGAGTTTATATTGAAATATATCTGTCTGGCAATATTGGTGTTTGTATTTTTATTTGGCTTGTATGTCGAAACGGATAAATATAATATCGTATCTCAGGCAGACAGTTCAAAATATCAATCTTACAAACCTGTTTCGGACGATGCACTTTCATTTGAGCAGATGAAAGCATTGAATAATGATATTATCGGCTGGCTGACAATCAATGATACAACGATAGATTATCCGATTGTACAGGGAAAAACAAATGACACTTATATCAATCGGACTGTTTTCGGGGAATTTTCCCTGACAGGCTCGATTTTTCTGGATTTCAGAAATAAAAGTGATTTTACAGATACTCTATCCATTGTTTACGGTCACAATATGATAGGAAATGTGATGTTCGGAGGAATTGACTTGTTCAAAGACAAGGAATATTTTGACAGTCACAAAACAGGTACGCTGTATTGCAGCGGAAATTATTATGATATAAATATATTTGCCTGTTTTCGTGCAAATGGCTATGATACAAATGTTTATCAGCCAAATCTTACGTCTGACAGCGTAAATCAATGGCTTAGTTATATCCGTAAAAATGCCGTTTATATGGAAGATGCCGTTCCCGAAAATATGCCAATTCTGTTGATGAGTACCTGTTCCTCGGAAACAACCGACGGCAGAACATTGCTTGCGGCATCGTTCAAAAAGGGCATACCGCCTAAAATAAAAGAAGATGATGAAAAGGAATTTTGGATTCATATTCCAAGTATTCACATAGAGGAATTGAATGTCACTCATTTATTGATAGGAATAACAATATGGCTTTTGGTGACGATTATTTTTACATTGCTGAAAAGGAAAGGAAATAAAAATGGCTCTCAAAAACGAGAAGAAAACAAATAAAAAGCTACCAAAAGACAGCATTTGGTGGGATATTATCGGATTAGTGATAAAAATTGGTTGGATAGTATTATTCTTTGCGGTAGTATTTGTATTTTTTATAGGTGTAACAGTGAATAACGGTGTAAGTATGATGCCGTCATTTCATGACAGAGATGTTATATTTTATTATCGGCTGGCAAATGATTTTAAAGCCGGTGAAACGGTAGTTTATGAGGGCAGAAACGGAGAACTGATAACAGGTCGTATCATTGCCCGTAACGGAGATACAGCGGACATCACCGAAGATGGCGTAAAAATAAACGGTTATTACAGAAAGGAAGATTACATTTCCGGTGAAACGGTTCTTTTTGACTGTGTGATAATCGTTCCGAACCGTCAGACAGCCGCATTTTTGGAATTATCACGCAAAATCAGATAAAGGGCAGAGTTATGCTTTCAATACGGCAGAGAGATTTTTAAATGCGATAATTTATCTGACTGGAATTTGAAAAATCGTTTGACATGGCTAACTGTGAATGATATAATAAAGTTAGTTGAATTTAACAAATGATATTTTGAAAGGAATGTTTAAATTATGTTTGGATTTTTGAGAAATGAAAAATTCTGGTTGGTGGCAGCAGGTGCAGTCGGAACGATAATAGGCGGAAAGATATTGAAATCACCGACAACACGCAAGCTTGCCGTACAGGGACTTGCAAAAGGCATGATGATTCAGGGAGATGCAAAAGAGGCTTTGCAGAATATGAAGGACGAAGCGGAAGATATTTGCTATGAAGCCCGTCAGGAAGCCGAAAAAAGCAAATCAAAGGAAGATTCCGACAATGAAGTATAAAATCGTTTATGACGGCAAAGGAAGAATTCGTTTTCGTTGCGGTCAGTATGCCTTTATGGAACATGAAGAAAGCAAAATTGAAAAGGCTTTGACGGATATGGAATTTGTGAAATCCGCAAAAGTGTCCTGTGCAAACGGTGGTATTCTTGTAAT
>ONIF01000438.1 GCA_900317795.1 uncultured Eubacteriales bacterium
GACTTATATTTCTCGACTTGTTCATCAGCCTGTGCCTTTTCCGTCTGCAACTGCACTATGGTCTGATCCTTGCTGTTCAGCAGATTGATAAACTCGGTTTTTATACGCTTTTCGGCATTCTCGTTAATCTCCAAAGACCTCAAAAAAGCACTCTGAATAGCCTGTATGTGCGTATCATAGTCAGATATATCGGTCTGTCTGTCAATCAGCGTTGTCTTTGCGTTCTGCACCTCATAGGCATTGATTAACGCAGACAATGCAGAGTTCTGATTGTCGAAATTCTCGCAAAGTTCTTTCAATTTTGCCGATACTTCCTCCGATATTCTAAACGATCTCGCCTTTAATTCTTCCATAATCGCCCTCCTAAATAAAAAATATTTTATGTAACACGTAAAAACACAACGTATTACAAGCGTGTTACATAAAATATATCATACCCGACAAGAGTTTGTCAATAAGTAAAACTCGCTGTCGGGTATGATGAAAAGCCGCCAAAAATAGCTTATTTTTCTTCCTTTTCTTCTGGCTACGCAAAGAAATAACAAGTACAGAGGAAGAAAAAAGCAGGAGAAGAAAGAAAAAGTGGCGGCTACAACGGGGAGTCAAGGGGGGTGTCCCCCATATGCACTAACTTAATTTCAAGTTACACATTTGCAAACGAATACCGTTCCTACGTTTTTCAACACAAAAATTCTTAGTAACTGATAGTAGAAAATCTTTCAAGTCTATTTTATCTATTGTATAGAACAGAGTTGAAATCAAATTGTAAAGTGCCGCCATCTCCCTCCATAAACTCCGAGCTGTCGGCACAGGGGGAAAAATCAACCTCAGACAATATTTTTTCAATCAAAAGTGCAATTAACATTTTACAGTTAAGCCACACTAAACCTGAAATATCTGTCTTGGTTGGTATTGAGCCTAATCCCAGTATGGACTTATATCTCTTGAAAACCATTTCAACCTGCCATCTCAATCTGTACAGACGAAGTATTTCATCGCTTGTAAATTCTTGTCCAATTGATGTAACAACAAAAAAGTACTGATGTGTAAATTTTGTATCATCAGAAAGAGATATTTGCTTTTTGCTCTCTCTTCTCAGAATGCGTTTTTTCTCAATTTCAATTTCTTCTTTGGTCTTTCTTACTGCACAAAAACGGATAGGCTTCAATTTGTTTTTATATTTATAATACAAGATAAAATCGCAGCTTTGTTCTGATATATCTTTTAAAATAGAACTAAGCTCAACGTTTTCTCCATTTTCATCATATAAATTAAATGCTTTGTTTTTTATTCTTAGGATAAAATCAGTCTGATTTTCTAAACAATACTCTATGCCTGTCATACTTGCATAGGCTCTGTCAGCTATTACTATTGTGTTCTTGCCAAAATTGAAGTTTTTTAATGTTTCTCCCTGTTCCTGCGATGTAATTTTGAAACTTTCACTGCTTAGGGTAAACAAATTGACAGCGTAGTGCAAATGAAACAATCTTTGTACAGCACCTTTTTGCCTTACATCTGATGCATCAACCGCAAGAACTTTGTAATCCTTCAATTTTTTCGGAACATCGTATTTGATGACTTCATTACCAAGCATTTCTATAATAATGCTTTTTATCCAATCATTACAACGATTAAATCGCTTCATGAACCCTACATCACTGATAGTTGTATTAAACTCCGTTTTCGCATAATTCTTTACTTCCATCAGTGAATGTCCGTAAGAATAAAACATTGACAACATCAAGAGTTCTTCCTCATTCTGAATTCCTCTGTGCCTTGTCATCGCTTTATGTTCCCAACACAATGTTTTATAATTTTTTGGTAAAAAGTTTATCAAATCCGTTCTTTGCATACATTTCACCTCATAGCTCCTATACTTGCATTTCTATATTAGCATATTACTGGGGATTTGTATACATTTTTTTAATTAAGTTAGTGCATATGGGGGTGTCCCCCCTTGCCCAATACTGATTTTGATACGTATGTGTCGAAATCAGTATTGGGTTACTCCTATTGACAAGCGGTGCTCGGTGGTGTATGATTACATCATAAACTCGCCGCCACAACACCACACACAAACGAACAGGAGTGAAGTCAATGGGAGTAACCATCAGCACGCACAACGG
>ONIF01000437.1 GCA_900317795.1 uncultured Eubacteriales bacterium
ACGGTAATTTCCGCACTTGCACATATATTGGGATTATCTGCAATATATGCCGTAACGGTGGCTGTGCCTGCTTTAACGCCCTTAACAACACCGTCATTTGAAACAGATGCTATTGAAGTATCGCTTGACGACCATACAACTGCACTATCTGTCGGAGTAACAGCAGCTGTCAAAGAAACTGTCTGACCTTCTTTTACGGAAGCAGAGGTTTTGTCGAGTGAAATTTCAAATTTCTGTTCTTCGGTGTAGTTGTCCCAGTGGTAATTTTGTCTAAACAACTTTGACGAACCGCCTATTTCAAGACCGGGCTGCATATCACCGGGATATCTGTTTGAAGCCGAGCCTGTGCCGTCACTGAAAATAATTCTGCCGTTTTCAAAGCCTGTTACATTAAGCTTGAAATAACCGTCGGAAGTTGTTTCCGTTATCTTGACACCGGGCCATTTTGCCATTTGAACAGCGTCTGAGCCGTCACCTACATAAACATAGGCATATACATTATTCCAGCCGTAAGAGGAATTGTCAAAATATACATAAACATCTTCTTCGGGAATGTCAGAATCATCGTAGAATACAGCTATACCCGTATCACCGATAGTGCCGTACATCTGAGAAGATGTGACGGTCCATTTTGAACCTGTCACTTTATCCGTATAAGTGCCTGACGGAACAAGTCCTCCACCGTTGGGAACTGTTACGGTTTTTCCGCCATCGCCTGCATTGACAACAACCGCACCGCCCTCACGGCATACTACAAAGCAATTATTTGCAGTTGTAAAATATTCTTTTGAGCCAATCATTTTATTATGGAAAATATTGACAGCTGTTATTTCGGGGCTTGTAAAGTGGGTTGAACCCTTTACACCGTAGAAAATTTTGCTGTGTTCCGTTTCAAAAGGTCTTGAAAGATAGACTGCCTGAGCACCTGCCCTTGCCGAAAGGACTGCATACGACCTGTCAATAACACTCTGGCTGAGCTGATTTGTCCAGCCGTTGTTGCAGTAGGTATCATGGGATTCTCCGAAATAAATCATTTTGTCGGCAGGCACACCGTAATTTGTCCATTTGCCTGTACTTGAAGTGGTTGTTTTATCTCTGAGGGCACCCGTGATTTCTCCCGAATAGTTGTCATCGGTGACGTTCATATAATCTGAATATTCTTGCATTAAATTGATGCTGTCGTTGTCAAGGGTGTTTGTCGGACCGTCAAGTATTTCACCGCAGTTGTAAAGCCCGTGTGAAGTCACTGCCGACCAGAAATCACAGCTTTCACTCGGCAAACCGATATGTTTTGCAGCGTCCCAGCGTATGCCGTCAACACCGCACGCTTTGAGTTCACTGACAAAATCGGAAACCGTCTTTTGAACATATTCATGTTCGGAATTAAGGTCGGGCATACCGATATTACAGTGAGTGACCTGCCATCTGTTGCCCCAGTCCACGTTGCTTAAATATGTGTTATAATCGGTATTATGGAAATATTCATTTTTATTGAGATCAGCCTGAACAGTATCTTTTCTTGTGCCGTCAGCCGAGCCTGCAAGGTGGTTTGCAACAACGTCAACAATGACTTTAATACCATAGTTGTCAGCCTCTGCACAAAGTGCCTGCAAGTCCCCTTTAGAGCCGTTGTCATTGCCTATGGAAAAGCCCAAAGGCTGATACAGCCAGTACCATGCATCCGAAGCGTCATGGGGCTGAACAGGTGAAGTCTGTACGCTTGTAAAGCCTGCTGCCGCAATATTCGGCAATTCTTCCGTAATCTGTGAGAGCGACCAGTCAAAGCAGTGAAGGATATTACCGTCTTCAATGTCGGGAACAGGTATATTGACTGTGGTATCCGGCTCATACGTCAAAACAGCTTCGGAACTTTCTGCACTTGCAGAAATTCCCGTTGCCGAAAGCATAGCTGCCGAAAGAGATACAGCCAATACTTTTGACCAACTTTTTCTTGATTTCATTTTTCACAACCTCCGTTATGTAAATTTTTTACCATTTTAACATAAATTATAAATAACGTCAATATTTAATGGTAAAAATGTAAAAAATATAATCATTCGGAAGAATAGAAAAAATGCTCTCCTTTGAAAGAGAGCATTTTTTTTAAAGGGGTTTAGTTGTTCTGATTATTGC
>ONIF01000436.1 GCA_900317795.1 uncultured Eubacteriales bacterium
ACGTTCGGGCAGGAAATGTTCAGCTCGATCATGTCGATATCGGTTTCTGAGAGGATCTCCACCATTTTGCAGTAATCTTCCTGAGTGCTGCCCGCAACATTGGCAATCACTACTGTATTCTGCTCTCTGAGCCACGGCAAGTCGTATTTTATAAAATGCTCTACTCCGGGATTTTGCAAGCCGACTGCATTCAGCATTCCCATAGGCGTTTCTGCAATTCTCGGAGGGGGATTTCCCAATCTTTCTTTCAAAGTCGTGCCTTTGCAGGATATTCCACCGAATACACTTAAAGGATAAAATTCACTGTACTCCCTGCCGAAGCCTATCGTACCCGAAGCCGCTATAATCGGATTATTGAAATGTACACCTGCTATATTTACGCTTAAATCTGCCATTTAAAATACAACCTCCTCTGCATTGAAAACAGGACCGTCTTTGCAGACGTGTTTGAAAGTCTGCTGACCGTTCCCGTCAAAAACCGCAACCGCACAACCAAGACACGCACCTACTCCGCAAGCCATTCTCTGTTCAAGCGACACCTGACAGGGAATATGATTTTCTTTTGCAATTTTTGCAATATTTTTCAGCATGGGCATAGGTCCGCAAGCACATATCATTTCTGCATCTTTTACGCACTCTTTAAGGGGTTCTGTAACAAATCCGTGTATGCCGTAACTGCCGTCATCTGTCGTTACAGTGACGCTGCCTGCAAACTTCTTGAAATCTTCTTCAAGAATGACTGCACCCTTGTTTCTGAAACCATTGATAACAACGGCATTTTTACCGCACTTTTTGGCACTGTACAGCATGGGCGGCACGCCTATTCCTCCGCCTATGAATATCGTTTTCTTGTTTTCGTCAATGTCAAAGCCTTTTCCGAGAGGGGCTATGATATTGATTTTCTCACCGACTTTTGTGTTGGCAAGAATTTCCGTGCCTTCCCCACGAATTTCAAATACAAGTCTTATCATATCTCCGTCAACGTCACATACAGATATTGGTCTGCGTAAGGTCTTTGACGGTACAAGCACCTGTACAAACTGTCCTGCTTTTGTCATCTCCGCAAGGAACTTGTTTTTCAGCCTGAAATCAAATATCGTGTCCGTAAGCTGATTTTTTAAGACAAGTTCACAATCCTGTGCATCAAATTTCATAAAATCTGTCCTTTCTCTTGTTGATGGATATATTATAGCATATCTTTTGCGAATTTTGAATAAAATTTTTTAAAAAGTTTTTTTGATTTGCTTGCATTTGGTTTTATTCCATGATAAAATAATTATAAGAAATTGAAAAGGCTGTGTTTTTCAATGAGAATTTATTTGGATAATTGTGCCTATAACCGCCCCTATGACGAATTGACTCAACTTACTGTAAGCCTTGAAGCTCAAGCGAAACTTCAAATTCAATCATGGATACGAAAAGGTAAGTTTGAACTCGTTTCATCGGAAATTTTAATGCTTGAAATATCGGACTGTCCTTTTGAAGTCCGCCGTAAAGGGATTACAGAGTATATTAAAGAAAATTCTTCTATACACGTCGGAGCAGATAATAACAGAAAAGTTGACGAAACTGCAAAAGAAATAATGCTTACGGGCGTGAAATACAAAGATGCCTGTCATATTGCATCAGCCTTGATTGCAAAATGTGAGTACTTTATTTCAACCGATAAAAGACTTCTGAAATATCATTCGGACAGGATAAGGCTGTTAAATCCTGTACAGTTTGTCAGCGAAACGGAGGAGAACGACTATGACGGATAATATAAATATGATTGTAGAAAAATGCATGAATGCTGTAAGAGAAAATGTCGGAACAGTAGAGCCGGAACAATTTATATACTATATTCGCAGTCAGTCTTTTGACTATACCAAATGGCAAAGGGAACATTATGATGCTATGACACCCGAAGAAATCTTTAATGCCCTTCAAAATTACAGCGAAAAACATACTTTTAACGGAAAAAAAGCAGTTATTATATAATTTTCGAGGATTGTCACATATTATGTGGGCAATCCTTTTTTTGTTATCGGACTTTTACACGCTGAAAAATAGATTGACAAAACGGTCTTGCAATAGTAAAATAAGTTATATGATTGTAAAAAAAAAAAAAATTTTTAATATCGGAGGTAATACAGAATAGGAGAAATATGCCCCAAAGCAGGAAAGGCAGAGGCTTTTCTGCCAAAAACGGCAAACAGACTTTCTCAAAAACTAAAACTGACAGTAATCGAAAACTGCAGTTTGGCAGCTTTGTGCCGCCTATTAAAAAATCTGAAAATACTTTCTCAAAGAGAAACGACTTTCAAACAAAAAGAAATTACACGAAACCTGCCGACTATTCGGTCAAAATTACTTTTCTGGGCGGTCTTAACGAAATAGGAAAAAACATGACTTTGTTTGAATGCAATAATGATATGTTTTTGCTGGACTGCGGTATGGCTTTCCCCGACGGTGAAATGCTTGGCGTGGATATGGTAATCCCCGACTTCACCTATATCGAAAGAAACAGGGAAAAAATCAAGGGTATTGTCCTTACTCACGGACATGAGGACCATATAGGTGCTTTGCCGTATCTTATGAGAAAAGTGAATTTCCCGATATACGGCACTCCCCTTACTTTGGGACTTGTCGAAAGCAAGCTGAAAGAACATGCCCTGCAAAGCAAGGCTAAATTGAATAACGTCAAACCCGGTCAGAGAATAAAGCTTGGCTGTATGTCCATAGAGTTCATACATGTCAATCACTCTATCCCCGACTCCGTGGGGATTGCAATACACACCCCTGCGGGCACAATCGTGCATACGGGAGATTTTAAAATAGACTGCACTCCCACAACAGACGGTATGATAGATTTGGCAAGATTTGCCGAACTCGGCAATCACGGTGTACTTGCCCTCATGGCTGACTCTACCAATGCCGAAAGACCGGGCTATACCATGACCGAACAGAAAGTAAGACAAACTTTTGACCACCTCTTTAAAGAGGCTGAAAAAAGCCGTATCATCATAGCCACCTTTGCCTCAAACATAGGCAGAATACAGCAAATTCTGGATTGTGCCAAAAAGTATGGCAGAAAAGTTGCTTTCTCCGGCAGAAGTATGGTAAATAATATGAATATAGCTATGGAACTCGGCTATATTAAAGCAGATGACGGACTTATTATAGATATAGACCTG
>ONIF01000435.1 GCA_900317795.1 uncultured Eubacteriales bacterium
GATTAAGGCATTTAATAAACTTTCCAAACTCACCTAAACTGAGTATCTCAAATATAGCCCAAATCGGCACAGTTCTGTTTGAGTCATAGTAATAATTGATGATATTATTTTTGCCGTAATCACGGGAAATATTGCTGTAAATTCTGTTTCTGACATTCATTCTCTCATTTATAGCAGCTTTGTAGTTTCTGCTGCCTACGGAATGACTTCTGTAATCATTCATAACGGTTGCATAAATATCCGCAAATCTGCTGCTTTTAGCTTCATCAATTATCACTTCAAGGGAATAATTTTTTATAGCCGTTTCTACAAACATAATTCTTGAATAGAAAATTGTTTTAAGTTTCATATCAAAATCATACACTGCCTGTATTTGATTGAAATTATCATATGGCAGCTTATTATCAGGAGAATTACAATAACGATAGCCCTTATATCCATGAAAATATCCCATATTTCTGAGCTTTCTTTTTTGTGTACTTCCCTTGATTTCTATATTTTTTTCATCTCTCATATGTGCCATAAGAGCATTGATACTTTTCGGTTTCAAAAAATCACCACATTTCTTTATTTTTATACATCACATATTTTTCTGATAATATTATAAACCCAGTCTGTACTTTCGGCAGCTTCTTTCAATATAGTCGTTTTTTCCTCAAAAGTCAGCTTATCGGAAAGCATAACAATAACTTCTTTTGAAACATTCTCCTTTCCAAGAGTTTTTAATGCCTGAATAATCAATCTTGTCATATAAGACAATCCGCTGATTTCTTTGTTAGTACGATGTTTAAACTCGATACAAGTATTGTTCCATTCATATTTTCGATATGGTCCGTCACTGATATATGACCATATAGCCGTTACTTGCGTAGAAATCCCAAGTAAATTCAACGCTGTATAACCACATGGAGCAATCGTCCAGTGATAATTTCTTGCTATAGCCTTTGCAACCTGATCGGGATCAACAGCAACATACTCTTTAAGTAATTTGCTGTATTTAGGCTTTTCATATATACCATTCAGAACACGGCGTAAAAGACCAGTCTGAGTTATCCTGTTAAGATTACGTCTTATAGTTTCTGTTTCAGCAATATCTGTGAAATCTGAATTGATAAAAATCGTTCCTGATGGGCTGTTTTCAATTCTTTGCTTAATTTGTTCTGAGTAACTTGACTGCATAAATCATCACCTCTCATTCTGTCTTAAATATTATATAATATTCAGGACAAAATTACAATATCCTTTAAAAATAAAAGTCACCGATAACGATAACACTATAACTTGACGATAAATATAAAAAATGATATTTTATTACTCAGATATTTGGAAATTAGGAGATAGCTATGGAACATGAATATTTATCGGTCAAACAATTCGCAAAAAGAGCAGGAGTAACAACTCAACGCATTTATCAACTAATGAACAAGTCCCTGAAAATCTATTGTAAAACGGAAAACGGTAAAAAATACATATCAGCAGAGGGATTGAAAATCTTTGAAAAAAGCGAAATTGAAAAAGACAACTTGCAAGAGCTTGCAAAGGACTTACCAAGACCAAAATTTAGGTCTTGCAACCCACTGAAAGATAATTTTCAAGAAGAAAGTAACCCAAATGAACAAATCACAAAAGAAACTATCCATGTTCTGCAAGAACAGCTTGCCGTTAAAGACAAGCAGATAGATGAAAAGGATAAGCAAATTGCCTGACTGATAAATATTCTTGTTCCATAACGATCTCCTCATTCAAAAACATCTGTTTCATGCTGGTTTGCAGAGATGCACTGTACTTTATCAAAAATTTTCTCTTTTTGTCAGCTGTTCAGTAATTTCTGTACTTTTTGGGTGGCTGTATCGGTCAGATATGCCTGTTGTGCCAGTTCCGAAAATCTTGAAACGGCAGTTTCTGTTTTTTCAATCATGTCTTTGCATTTCCATCTCGGAATGTCCATGACAGCCGCACATTCAAGAATATCATTTCTTGTGATTTCTGTTCTTTTGCCGTTGATACTCATTTGATGGGCTTTGAGCCAGCGGTTATCGGGATTGTATGACAAAGTTAAGTCATAGGCAGGCGAAAGTTTCCATTCCCCTTTTCTGTTCATCAGGAATGAAATGTTTTTCACATGGTCGTCATTA
>ONIF01000432.1 GCA_900317795.1 uncultured Eubacteriales bacterium
ATCATAAAATTTGACTGTCATAGCGGGCTTTTGCTGACGATCATTTTCGTACATATTTAGTAATATATCGGTATTTTCAACAAACGTTGGAATTTCATCCAACTTGTAGGCACCAGTTACATGTATATTATCGTAATTTTTATTGTTGCAATATAACTTTATTTCTTCATGGTATCCGGCACCGTGATAATACAATTCAAAACGATTATCTTTTGCGAATTCATCACAAATCTTATAATTGAAGTTGGGCTGACGAACCATTCCCCAATAAACAACTCTGACTTTTTCAGATGAGTTCTTTTTAATATTTACAAAATCAAAGTTTCGGGTGTTGTGTGACATAACAAACTTTTCTGATGCGGATAAAGTTTGTAAAAAACCTTTTGATGAGATTGCTGTGAAATAAGAATGTTTTATTATGGAATCAACAAGTTTTTTATAGAATGAAAAACGTTCATATGTGATATCGCGATAATCATATATATATCTGCCTGAATATTTTTTCAGTGTAAAATATAACGGAACAGCAGTTTGTGTTGTCAGGATAATCAGCTTATCATATTTACGTTTTCTGATCGTCTTTTTCATGAAACTGGTAAAACCAATAAAGTGTGAGATCTTCTTGTAGAATGGTTGAAACGTATTTACTCTTTTTTCATACGCTATCCAATTCTCTTTTTCAGGGACCTCGTCACCTTCTCTGTTCCAATAAACAACTTCATAATCTATCTGTTCAGCATCCAAAATATTAGTGTATTTATAAATAAACTGAGCGTATCTGATTCCAACAAAACACAATATTCCTATCACAATCTGTCCTCCTGAGGATTCATCTTATTTGCCATTATTTTGTTAATCTTAGAATCATCCCCCCATACTGCTTTTGAGTCATACGGTCTGTCCGGAAATGCGCCGTATTTCAATATGATACGATAGTTATTTTCATTAATGAATCTTTCTACACGGTCAGCAAGCTTTTCCGGTCTGCCGGAACAAATATTAATTACTCCGTTTATCTTATCCTGAGTTACGGCAGATGCAACTTGCTTACAGAAATCGGGATAATCAATAAAGTCATACTGATTCTGACCATATGTGAACGGAAATTCTGTTTTTCCTTCCTTTTCAGCCGCTGTAATCTTTGAAAAAATAGAATTTCCGAATTCCGAATTTCCAACAATATAAAAGCCTCTTAGCCACTGGAAAGTAACCTTATTTTTTTCGGTTACCATCCTCGTCAGCTCACGCAGTGCATTTTTGCTGATACCATAGGGATTAACAGGATGACACGAGGTAAATTCATTGATACTTCCCTCAAAAAATCCTATTTCATGCATGGTGCCAATTACGGCGATTGTTCCGATTCCTGACTGAGCCATATCTAAAATAAACTGATAGTGCTTGGGAAGGTCGTTGATATGACTGTCAGAAAAATGGACAAACCCATCTCGCCAAGCCATGTGCAATAACACATCAGGTTTTCCAAAGAACTCATACGGATTTTCGACATCAAACAGGTTACATTTTACCGTTTCCGCACGTTTGTCAATATTATCTGTAGAAAAGTCAGCTGCTACCACATCAAATCCTGTATCAAGCAATTCCTTTACAACGCCTTGTCCAAGATAACCGTTTGCACCTGTCACTAATATTTTCATTCTCTCTCCCCCGTCAATCATCAAGCATCGTTTTCAGCCAGCTTCTTAATGAATATTTTTCATATATTTCTTCGGGAATATCTTGATAATCGTTTGTGAAAAACGCGGAATTAACATCTACATTATCATCAAAAATCAAAATATTGCTCTCGTTATAAAAATCATAATACCTGATATCTGTATTTGTTGTAATAAGTTTTCTCTTTGCACCCAAGCATTCAATCGTTCTGATTGTTAATCCCGTCTGTCCTGCCTGAGGGGCATCAAGAATGCATCTGGATTTTTTAAATATATCCATTATCTGTTCGGTTGAAAGCTTTTCAGTCTCAAATTCCTTATACTTCGCTTTATTATATTCTTTATCTTTTAATTTATGATATATATATTTTAACTTTGAAGGCATGTAATGATAAATAAACTGTCTTGGAAAAACATCTTTTAACATCACAGACATTTTGTTTATTTCAAGATATTTTTGAGGATGCGCTG
>ONIF01000449.1 GCA_900317795.1 uncultured Eubacteriales bacterium
TCTGGTGTCCCATTCAATGAATTTGCAGAAGCAATAAAAATATTGAATGACAGACACATTGATTATCTTATAAGCTATGACGGCATTTGTGGAGATAAAAAATACGGTGAAGATTTGCCCAAAAGCTTTGGGTACAAAAAAATCCTGCTGAATGCAGGATTTTCAAGCCAAACAACTTTGTTGGGAAAGAAATCCACCACATTTGAAGCTTTATATATCAGTAAATCACTAACATAAACTCACACAAAAGAATAATACTCTGAATGAAACTACATAGAGTGAAGTTCAAGATGAACCACAATTCAATACACTTGCAGGAATGCAATAAAAACTCAAAAAATATCAAAGAAAATCAAAAAATATTTGACATATACAGCGGAATTTGATATAATGGAAGCCTAAACAATACATATTTTCTTCTTTTGGTGAGCATAAAGCGATTATAAAAGGGTGTGGGAATTTCACACAAAAACGATTTTGTACACCCAACAGGCGTACAAAATCTGTACTTGCGACCTCCTGAACCACTCATATTTTTTAGGATCACACCAACGGAATCTGAAAAAACACATTGACAAAATTTTAATAAAATGAGGTATGGAAAATGAAGATTATAGAGGGCGAAAAATACTATACTATTTTTGAGGTTGCAGACATTGTTGGGGTACATTTTAGTTCTGTAAGACGTTGGATAAATCAAGGCAAATTGAAAGCACATAAAGTAAGCCGAAATTATTATATTAATGCTGCCGCCGTGAAAGAATTGGTATCAGGAGAACCGACAGAGCCGAAAGCAAAAGAACCTGTTGAACCTATCGAACCTGTTAAGAAAAAGGGCAAAACATACGGAAACTTGAAAGCTGCTATATTGGAACTTCTTGAAAGCCGTGGAAATACTCTTGATGTGAACAAACTCCCGATAACCATATTGAACACAACAGACAAAGACTATGAAAAGGCATTTAAAATAGGATACCAAGCAGGATATTATGACCTTTTGGAAGATATTAAAAACTTTTTGGATACCAACTAAAAAAGGGGAACAACAATGATTATAAACAAAGCAGAATTAACCGAAGAAGAAAGAAAACAAGTAAAAAGAACTAACTCTTTAACCGAAGCAGAAGAAATATATTTCAGAGCAAATCAAAGATACATATTGTCATTTGGTGAAAAATTCGGTTATTCCATTGATTTTTGGGACAAATATCCACCATACGAAAAAATGAAAGATGTAACCGAAAAAGATAAAGAGGGAATTAGACAGGCTATTTTATCAGATGTACACGAAATTTTAAATGCTATCACGAAAGAAGAAATCGAAGAAAAAGTAAAACATAATGATTGGTATTTTGTACCCGATACAGAGTTAAAAAAGAAATTTAAAACACCTTGTTGGGAAACCTGTTGGATCAAACTTCAAGAAATATTAGACCTTCAAATGTCCACCTATGATTATTACAGATTGGACAATTTGGAACTTGTAAAACTTTTTCAGCAAAAGGCAGCAGAGTGGTATGAACCACCAACAACGCCTCATAGCCAAAAAAGGAGAACTGTTAAAAGAAATGGTTTTATAGAACATCTTCTCAATACAAACAATCCGACCTTTTTGACAACAAGACAGACAAGAGCAATGAATGATTATCCAGCAAGGGCGAGAGAGGGGGATAACATGAACTTTGATATATTCGGAAACGCAAATATAATAGATGGGGACTATTTGTGCAATATCGTTGAATATGACAAATTGGCAAATTTAAGACCGTCAGTAAAACAAGCACTCTTTTTGTTGGTGAGCATATTTACTTTTTCGGGTGCAAAGTCGTTGGAAGATAACTTGTCGCTTGATGATTATATGACAATCAGAGAGCTGAAAGACAAGAAAACCGCCCGAAAGAGATTTGAGGAAGATATGAATCTGATTTTGAACAGCACCATATCTTACGACAAAGAAAGAAAAGTTACTGACAAAGACGGAAATGTTAAAGTATATAAGTCGAGGGTAGGCGGCTTTAATCTTCTTCAAGATTGGAATTGGACAGACAGCAAGAAAAATATGATTACATTCAAGTTTACAACCTCCCGATTTTGTATTACAAGATAAATTCAAATAACAATCCTGCAAGCTGTGATTTTCTCTTGAAAATATCTATACTCAAAAATTACAATATAGGCAAAGACAACGAGAATATAATAAGCGTTGACACTTTATTGAAATCTACAAGAGCCATTCCAACAAAAGAAATGGTTGACGATCTGAACAGGAACACAGCAGCACGAATTATAGAGCCTTTTGAAAGAGATATGAACGCATTGCAAGAAGCATTTGATTGGCATTATTGCCATCCACACAGTGGCGGTAAAGAATTGACAGATGAAGAACTTGAAAACCTTGATTTCGATACATTCAGCCGTTTAATGATAAAAATTGATTGGAAAGACTATCCCGACCAAACGACCAAACCGAAAGACTTGAAAGACAGGCGGAACGCATAGCCGAAAACAAAGAAAAGAAAAAGCAGAGAGAAAAAAAGAACAAGAAAAAAGTATGACAATAAATTCACAGCGGTTAGAAGTATCTACTTTTGACCGCTGTATTTTCTTTTATAGAATTATTTTTCTAACAAAAATCACACAAAAAAGCATCTTTTTTCAATGGTAATTTATGGAAAATCGGGGGTAGCTAGTCGCACAGGAGGGGGTAGCTAGTCGCACAGGAGGGGGTAGCTAGTCGCACAGGAGGGGGTAGCTAGTCGCAAAAAATTTTTTTTGTCCGCTTGTAGAGCGGACTTTTTGGGGGTAAAATTTCCTAGAATAACTAGAATAACTAGAATAGTTAGTAACACACGAAAAAAACGTGGGAGTTTTTTCGTGTGTTATAATAGAAACCGAGAAAAAAAGAGCCGCCTGAGATTTCAGAAACTCACTAAAATGAAAGTGTCTTTTTTATGGTTGACACACAGGAAAACCGACAGAGCATTGCGGTAAAGAATTGACAGATGAAGAACTTGAAAACCTTGATTTCGATACATTCAGCCGTTTAATGATAAAAATTGATTGGAAAGACTATCCCGACCAAA
>ONIF01000431.1 GCA_900317795.1 uncultured Eubacteriales bacterium
TACAGTAAACGACTTTGAATCCGAATTTGTTTGTATAGTGATACCCGTATCACTGTTTCTGTCCCATGTAAATTCTGTACTGTCTGCTTGAAGTACAAATTCTTCTTCGGAGTTTTCCGGAGGTAAACTTTCTTCAATTTTTCCACTCGTATCAGCAGTTTCATCATTGTCGGACTGTCTGATTTTTTCCAGGTAATTGCCCCGAATATCTTCATAAGCCTTTTTTATGGTATCGACAGATATTCCTGTTTTTGATTTTTCACTGTCTGAACCGAAAACTGCCGAAATTCTGTCGTTGATTTTCGCATAGTCATATTTTTCGTCCGTTTCTTTGGCAAACGCTGTTATATTTGCAGAACTGACAAGCAATGACGAAAACAGAAAAACACATAAAATTTTTTTCAGTCTCAATTCAAAGACCTCCTTATTATCATTTATTTCATTATTAACATAATTAACATAATTCTTTGCACTATTGAATTTGGTTGTATTTTTTCTGAACGTCAGGCAACACGGTTTTTGGAAATTCTGTTTTCAAGCTTTGTAGCTTTTGCAATCAACAGTACCGCAGCACCACAAATCACACCGAGCAAAAGTCCGCAAAGGACATCTGTAGGATAATGAACATAGAGATAAAGACGCGAAAACGCAACACATACCGTCAATGCCAAAGCGATAAAGCCGAGTTTTCTTTCTTTAACGAGGAGTACGGTCGTTACCGATGCTGCAAGTGTACTGTGTGTGGACGGAAAACTCGCACCGGACGGCTGCTTGATCAATAGAACGATATCTGTATTAATGGTAAACGGTCTCGGACGATTAACAAGATGCTTGAGTAATACGTCGCCGGTCAAAAAACTGAGCATCAGTGCTGCGAGCAAAATAATCCCGGCAGTGCGAGTCTTTGGAAAGAATAACAGGATCACTCCCGCAACAATCCAAAAGATGCCTGACGTAAACAGGTAGGTGAGAAAAATTGAAAAATTATCTAAAAATGCACAGCGGAGATTTTCCTGTATTCCGTTAAGAATACTGAAATCAAATGATTGTATCACTTCCATAATTTTGTTCCTTTCTTTTGTATGTAAATATTGATATCATATATGAACTCTCAGAAACTATTATTGATTGAATTCAAAAAAATTCATCTGTGCGAAACCCGTTGGCAGCGGTATCGTACACATATAAATAAATGCGAATATCAGACACACGACTGCAATCGACAAAATCGCTATCTGATTCGGCATATCTTTGAATGTGCCGAATCAAAATACTTTTCGGTCATACTGGGTGTTTTAAAGGGATTATCTTGGTTATTATCCTCCATCCAGATGGACTGAATTCCACCGTGCAGAGATCCGATCCACGCAGTCCATGCCGAGAGCAGCGTGGTGATGCCAAGAAGGATAGCAACGACATTTTCGAGTCTTTTAGCGGTCAGAAAGTTTTTTCTGTCTTTGATTGCATTATCGGGGGGAATCCCGCTGTTTTCGATCGCCTCACTGTTCGCAGATTCAATTTCTTTTTTTGTCATATTCAAGTCCTCCTCGTATCACATTGACAACAATTCATAAGTCTACTTTATTTTACTATTTTTGTCAGCATTACAAAATAGGGTGTTCCAGATTGTCACCTCCCTATTTCCGAAAATTATTCATCGACTTCTTGTTTTTATTTCTTTCTTTAAGTTAAAATATTATTCAGAATATTATAAAATTGTACGCTACATCAAGTGGCTTTTTTAAAAAGTTACACTATGTGAATATGATATAAAGAAACTGAACTTCTATTTGAACAGATGATAAATTGAAGCTTTTTTCAGGGACTGCAAAACAAAACTGACTTTTGACAAGTATCAGATTCGTTCCTCACCAACAAGGAGGTGACAATCTGGAACATTGCCCAAAAAACATTTCAAACCACTTGAAATATTATAACCTTTATTATAAAATAACGTTGGTTGGACTTTTTCAGTGCAAGGTTCAAAGATGCACTGTGTTAAATGAAATTTTAATGGTAAATCGCATAAATTAAATTGTGGTTTTTTGTTAAAAATGGAGATTTTTCGCTTTTGAGCTGTCTTGAGTGCATATTTGTTGGACATAAGTTGGACATGGTATGTTACAATATAACTGTCAAGGTCCGATGGACATTATGCAAAAGCAGGTGAAATGCTTTTGTAAAAAAA
>ONIF01000430.1 GCA_900317795.1 uncultured Eubacteriales bacterium
AGTTCTTTTAGCTCGGTGACAGTATATTTGCCGCTGCTTTTTATCTTATCTCCTGATATTTTTCGGGGCAGGTCAAGATATAAATCTGGATATCCGATTTTTTCAAACTGCACAAACATCTTGTAGGCTGATCGGTAAAAAACCATACGAACGAATAAGCTTTGACAGTCCGGAGCATAAGGCAGTATCTTTTTGAAAATACGAATTGCCTTCTGAGGGTATCGGAATGATAAAAACAGAAATAGTTGGGATCGAATGCTGATATATGTATTGTAATCCTGAAAATCCCTGTCGTATAATTCTAAAGAAAGCTTTGCATTTTTGATCATCGGGTCAAGCTGTTTGTGTTGGTAATAGTAGCTTGCAAATAAAAAATAGCTATGATGAGGTATTTCACGCCCCTTTTTTTGTCCATTAAAATATGGGCTGATAATGCTTAATGCTGTTTCGGGATTATTTTCACTTAACAGACAATAAAGAACTTCCATATCATCTTCTATAGATTCGCTGTCTGTGAGTCTGTCCCTTTTTTCATTTCTCCACATATTGTGAGCTTCTTCGATTGTGGTGCAAAATATTTGCTGCAGTTCAGTATGAGAATCCAGAAAGTTCCACAAAAACTGGTAATAAGACCTGAGACTGTAACCGTACTTCTGACACAGGTCGTGGTATTGCCTGTAAAAAGCAACAAGATCATCCAGTGAATACCATAAAAAATCGTCTATTGCTGAGATGACCCATTTATATCCTATCATCACGTTTATTCTGTGTTCATAATATTCAGGGTGCTGATCAAGCAGTTCCATGAATTCAGGCAGTATTTTTATTGCATTTTTGCAGTACAGTCTGAAAACATCGCATTGTACATAATCCATATATAGAAAAAGAGCTTTTTCGATATCGCCGTTCTTTTGGGCATAGTCGATCTTACTTCGCAGTTCTCTTAATTCTGACAGTGCGTCCTCGTCTTCATATAAATAATCGTCCTCAAGGTGCTGGTGTTCCATTATATCACTCCCTACATATCGGTTCTTCATTCAAGCTGTCAATAAACTCATTGGTGTTGTTTTGTTTGTCGAATTTTTTCGCAATTGCTTTTGCTTTATCATAAAAGTATTGTTTAATTTCGCTTGTTTGATACTCATTTTGCCGCACAGACAGATCAACTTTCAGATTATCCGGAATACGAATGTGAACAGTCTTTATACCTGACTTTTCAAGTCTGTAAAATAAGCGATATGAACACTCAAAAAAAGTAAAAACAGAACCTTCGCTTTGACATTGATCTGCACATTTCAGCATTTTTTTGAAAACACGAAGTGCTTTATCCTTGTATCTGACAGAAATAATATCAAATAAAATAGAACGAATATAGAAGAAGCATTGATAATCAGGATAGTCATTGTCTATCATTATGAGAGCTCTTTTTGCGTATTGAATGGACTCACTGTATTTTTCCTTATTCCAATAATACTTTGCTAAATAGTAATAGGATTGATGTGGGACTGACCCGTAATAGTTTTCTTTTTTCAGATATGGAGCAATGATCTCTTTTGCAGATACATCATCGTCTTTTATATCGAGATGATAGGTGAAATCATAATATGCTTCAACTGCTTCCGGATCACAGAGTTCATCTCGGGGTTCTTTTTTGGCCGATTCGTGTGCTTCGTCCATGTTCATACCAAAGAGAGATGTTACTTGGGGTGTGGAAAACAAATAATATTCGAGTATCTGATAATACGTCCGCAAGCTGTAACTGTATTTCTGACAGCAGCTTTTATAAAGATCGTAATAATGCTTGATATCCTCCAATGATAATTCACTATAGCCGTCAAGAACTGGCAGTATCATTTTAAATGCCCACATTACATAATATTTATGTTTTTCAAATTCCGGGTGAGCTTCATAGTATTCCATATATTCCGGAAGAATTCTGAATGCTTCATGACTGGAATATTTCAATATATCCTCACGAACATACTCATAATATGAATTCAATGCTTCTTCAATTTCGCCGTTCTTTCGGGCATAGTCGATCTTACTTCGCAGTTCTCTTAATTCTGACAGTGCGTCCTCGTCTTCATATAAATAATCGTCCTCAAGGTGCTGGTGTTCCATAAAATCACTCCGTTCGTTCAAGTATTTCTGATAATATCATAATACACAATTATGCAGAACTCAATAATTATTTTTCA
>ONIF01000428.1:0-1534 GCA_900317795.1 uncultured Eubacteriales bacterium
GATAAACGCAAAGCCCCTTTCCTCGTCATACAGAATAAGTCCGATATTCTCAAAGCCTTTCAAATAGCTTTCGGCATCTTCCCTGTACCCTGACGGCACGGCAAGCCAATAATAATCCATATATTCTGGATAAGCTCTGAAATCGGGCTTTTTGAAAAACTCATCTCTGTCACAAATTATCTTTACGGAATGCAGGTGAAACAAACTTCCAAGCTGAGATTTTGTTGTGTAATTTTCCGCTATGACATAATCTGTTTCAACCCTGCCCTTTACTATGGAAAATTCTGTAAACAAGCGATATTTTCTTGTTTCCTGATGGGTGAATAAACTGTACATCCATTTTTCGTTGCAAAGGGCTGATGTTATGTCTATATTTGTTGCATTCTTTGACGCATACCCTGCATAGGCAAAGTCTGTAAAAGTGTCTTTGTCATAGGTGTTTACTCTCTGAATAGGTATGCCTTTGGCGGCACGTTCCTTTTTTTCGGACTCCCACAGGGTTTTCAAGTCACTTCTCTTTGTTTCACCGCTTAAACTCCTGTTTATCATTTTATGGGCTTCGGCAAGGTTGCCCGAAGTGATTTTTTCTATCATAACGATAACTTCGGGGTCCATGTCAAGCTGTTCTATCGGAATATACGGCTTATTTTGATATTTTCTGTCATCTACATAACTTTCATAGAAAGTCCCTGCTTTTTTCTTCTTCCACAAAAGCGATACTGTCACATTTGTTCTGGCTGCAAAATCCGTAAGCCATGCCGTATAGCTTTTATAGGAAACGCTGTAAAGCTGTTCTTCCTCGACAATATCCAAAAGCCTGTAAACTTCTATCCATGACTTGTCCTTTTTCTTGACGATCTTCTATCCATGACTTGTCCTTTTTCTTGACGATTGGGGCAAGCTTTTTTTCTATTTCTTCAAGGTCATGCTGTTTCTTGTAATCGCTTAAACTCACTCCAAAAACTCTCCTTTGAATAATGCACAATTCATTGTAATTATGCATTATGAATTATGAATTGTTTTACGGATTGCATTTTCCGCATGGTTCATAGCCCTGTTCAATCAATTCTTCTCTCGTGCATGTAAAAACCTCTTTGTTTTTATCGCTGATAGTCTTTGCAACCGAACAGCTTTCTAAATGGAATTTGTGATTATTCGTGTTGAGAATGTATGTAACTTTTTCGGTAACGGGTTTTGCCGTTCCCGAAAGCCAGCTTTCACCTGTTGCATAGTCTATTTCAATATCGGGCTGTACGTTATAGGCATATACATTAAAGCTGATACCTGCACCGTTATCCTCAACGGAATATCCCTCCATTTCAACGCCCCTTGCAACCAAATTATCACCGTCAAATATGGGTGTCACCCTGTACAAAACATGGTTATTTGTTTCCTTTACATAGTCGGCTACCATGTTTTCAAAAGGTAACATTCCCTCTATATTCAAGTAACGAGTGCCTGTAATGAGATTGCTTTTATTGGCATTTTCGGCAGTTAATTGCCAGCCTATCAAATGACATCTGTTATAAAGATA
>ONIF01000428.1:1587-3786 GCA_900317795.1 uncultured Eubacteriales bacterium
TTGTCATATTTAACAGTCTGCCAGCCTGACGGCTTGACACTGCTGATACTTCC
Source organism: uncultured Eubacteriales bacterium (assembly GCA_900317795.1). Classification (GTDB taxonomy): domain Bacteria; phylum Bacillota; class Clostridia; order Oscillospirales; family Acutalibacteraceae; genus UBA1213. The sequence continues at coordinate 1,641 of ONIF01000428.1, forward strand.
TCTTTTATCTGTCGGCATAGTATCTTGTGCTACACAAGCATAGGCGATTGTACATCTGCCCAAGCTGTCCAAATCACCGTACTGTTCAAAAGACTTTGTTGTATAGTCGCTTTCCGTGAAGTACGGCACATTGTTATTTATCTCAACAAATGCCTCGTCAACAAAATCGGGGATATTATCAACAGTATAACCGCCCTCTGTATTGGAAACAGTATTTGAAGTCGTGCTTGTATCACCGCTGTTGAGGTTGATTTCAATATCACAGCCCCCGAAAATCAAGCATACACCAAGTACCATGCAAAGTATCAATTTTTTCATTTCGAATAAACCTCCCTTGTAATTTTCTCATGTGAATTTCCTGCAAACTCCGTTTCCTCAATAAAATTGTAGTCGGACAAATCCACTTTGAATTTCAGGCTTGACGGATAGTGCCTGTTCCAAAGATACAAAATCACTTTGTCAATTTTATCCGCATACGGTTCAAGGTCGATATTCTCCACAAAGCATATATCTTCCCTTTCGGCATTTTCAAGGAAATCTTCATCAATTTCAATTCTCTCTTTGTAGTCCTCGAAAAGTTCCTCCGAAAAGCCGTTTATCTTCACTTTTTCAGCGATATTCATTAAATCATCTATCACAAATTTATCACGGCTTTGTCTGCGGTGATTGAAAAGCATACCCATTCTGTCATCTACACATACTGCTATTATCATTTTGTCATTCCTCCATATTTGATATATTGTAATTATAACATATATTTTTGACAAAATACAGTATTTTTTCTTATAAAATATTGACATCAAGAAAAAAAAATTTTATAATTTAATTGCTTTAATGCAATAAACTATTAAAGGAGTTTGAGAAAAATGGTAAGAATAGGTATTTTAGGCTACGGCAATATCGGTAAAGGCACAGAAATCGCTGTTGCACAAGCTGATGATATGGAACTTGTTGCCGTGTTCACGAGAAGAAATCCCGAAAGTGTGAAAATTCTCACAGAGAATGTTCCTGTTGTGAACGTGAGCAAAATCGAAAATTGGAAAGATAAAATTGACGTTCTTGTATTGTGCGGAGGAAGTGCAACGGATTTGCCTGTACAGACTCCCGAATATGTGAAATATTTCAATGTAATAGACAGCTTTGATACTCATGCAAAAATTCCTCAGCATTTTGCAAATGTTGATAAGGCTGCTAAAGAAACAGGTCATATCGGCATGATTTCGGTAGGCTGGGATCCCGGTCTGTTCTCCCTTAACAGAGTTTATGCAAATGCCATTCTCCCCGACGGAAAAGATTATACATTCTGGGGCAAGGGTGTCAGTCAGGGACATTCAGACGCTGTAAGACGTATCAAGGGCGTTAAGAATGCAAAGCAATATACAATTCCGATTGAGTCCGCTCTCGAAGCCGTAAGAAGCGGCAGCAATCCCGAACTTTCCACGAGAGATAAACATTTGAGAGAATGTTTTGTTGTTCTCGAAGAGGGTGCAGACGCTGCACAGGTTGAAAAAGAAATCAAAGAAATGCCGAATTACTTTGCAGACTATAACACGATAGTTCACTTCATTGACGAAGAGGAATTCAATGCCAATCACAGCGGTATGGCACATGGCGGTTTTGTATTCCGCTGCGGAAAAACAGGCGTTAATAAAGAAAATACACATATTATTGAATACAGCATAAAGCTTGATTCAAACCCCGAATTTACTACAAGTGTCATCGTTGCGTATGCAAGGGCTATCAAGCGTATGTATGATGAGGGACAGACAGGCTGCAAGACGGTATTTGACATTCCGCCTGCATACCTCTGCACACAGTCCAATGAAGAACTCCTTGCAAAATTCCTTTGATTTAGAAATGTAACGAATATAAAAAACCTCTCCTTTGTTTCGGCAAAAGAGAGGTTTTTTTTGAATTACTTTTTATTAAGGTCAACACCGCCCGACTGATTGTCAAATCCGCCAAAGAGTGATGAAAAATCATGTCCGGACTGATATGTTTCCTTTTCTGTATTGTCAAACTCATTAAGTTCTTCCATAGAAGCCGTTGAGCCAAATCCTAAATCATTATCGGGACCTTTTTTAATTATCGCTTCAAGAGATGCGTCTGTCTGGTAGGCATCGGAATTTGAATTAAATGCGTCATC
>ONIF01000427.1 GCA_900317795.1 uncultured Eubacteriales bacterium
CCTGCTTCTACGCTTTATAATGCAAATACAGATGGAAGCAAGCTGATGAATAAACAGATTGATAACATTACGGAGAATCCTACGGAGGTTCAAGGGGTAAATACCATCTCTTTTGTAGCTTGTCGCCCAGAGATGCCTGTACCTTCTGCTGATGAAGCTACAGAACAGGTTGAAGGCAATTCATTAACCATTTCATGGCCTGCAGTAGAAGGTGCTACAGGCTATGAGATAGAGGTGACCACGAAAGGCAAGCCTGCTAAAAATCCGTTCGGTACGGAACCAAGCAATCTCATTGAACCTGTATTTGCCACCGTAATACAAAGCGGAATTGTTGCCGCTGCATTGAATGCCCCATGAAAGATTGACGGAACCCATATACATTGACTTCTCTCATACAGCCAATCGCATATAATGCCCAATACTACCGTAATGATACAAAATAAAATCATACCCGTTACAGGAAAGCCTATATAATCCGTGCCGTATTCATACCCGATAAGCCATATCAACGGACAATGCCACAATCCCCATATAATTCCGCCTATTATCCAGCCGAGTCTTTTTCCGAATCTTGCTTTTAACTGCGGATATAAAAATCCTCTCCAGCCTGTTTCCTCTCCTACGGCAAAAAGCATATTGATAATCGGGGCGTATGTAATGCAGTTCACGCATGAAAGCAAAACCAACACAGGATATGACAAGCCCTGTTCTTCCATTTGTTGCAAGGCTTCTTCCCCTGCAACCTCTATAATATAATTTCCGCTTAAATCGAAGTGTGACGGAAATACCGCAAAATACAGTCCTGTACCGACAGCCGTTAATATCATAGGCGAAAACCATGCCATTAAAATGGATTTCACGTTGCCTTTTATATGCGGTTTCCAGCCCATGCCTTTGAGTTTATGCCCCGAAAACAGTGTGCCAAGCATTGGAACAAACATCATTACCGCCATTACCAACTGCCCTATTGCTTGTTGTCTGTTACTGTACAGCAACCACACAATGATTTGTATGGCATAGGCAATTCCGAATGTAAACACAAGATATTTGATAACCTGCTTTTTATTGAACGCCGTTTTCTCCATGATATTTCCCTCCGTCAATCTGAATTTTCATTTATTCAAAATTATAGATAGATATTCTGTATTTTCAAATTCACCCCAACCAGGTTCCTTTTCTCCCCATGCAACAGGCTTTCCTCTTTCATATACAAAATGCTGTAATACGGATTTATCGGGCAAAGAAATATTATGTTTTTTAAGGATAGTTTCGATTTCTTCAATCAATTTTGCCACATTAAGTTCTGCACCGCTTATACAAGTTCCTTCACAAGTATTGCCAAAATCAATCGGAAATTTAAGAATCCTGCATAATTCATCATTGCCTTTGCCGTCAGTAATACCCTTGAAAAGTGCTGTCATTTCTTCATAGTCATCTTTTGCCAGATTACCCTCATATTCACGTTCTTTGGTTTCCTCGTATGTGTCAAATTCCATAATGAATTCGGGAACAGCTATGGAATATATATCCCATGCTTTGTCCCACCAGTCATCTGTCCACTGCCACATTTTTTTTGCAACAGGTGTCCAGTCATGTTCGGGATAAAGTGTAACAAGATATTTTTCCATGCACATGAATATATAACAAAGTCTGCACGTCATAGTTATATTATAAAACTCTTTGATTATCCTTTCACGATTATCCATTCTATTTTCCTCCGTCCATTCGGATATTCTCCCATATTTTCAGAGCAATAAAAAATTTGTCCAAAGAATGATTTGCCTCTGTCAAGCCGTCGAGGGTGTATTTTTCTCCGTCAAGCACATCTCCCGTTACCAAAAAAGGATACAACTCTATACCGTGAAAATCACATACTGCCTGTATGCCGGAAAGCTCCATTTCAACCGCTATACAGCCCTCATTTTTTCTTTTGTCAAATGCTGTCTGCGTTTCCCTGTACGGTGCGTCCGTCGTCCAGATTCGCCCCTGCACATACGGCAGTTTCAGCTTTTTAAATATCCCTGCAAGCGTGTCACTGTTCCTGATATCCATGTAATCCGACGGTTTGGCGTAATGGTACGACATTCCTTCATCACGATATGCCTGCGTCGGTATGATATATTTTCCGTCCGTTGCCCTGCTGTCCAATGCACCGCATGAACCCGATATGATCAAATTTTTGATACCCGTCTGCCACTGTA
>ONIF01000425.1 GCA_900317795.1 uncultured Eubacteriales bacterium
AGGGGCTATGTTTACGGCAGGCTTGAAAAATTGCTTGAAAAGAACATATTTGTGAAAGATATAAAAGCCCTCTCGAATATAGGAAAAATAAAAGCCGTTCTTGCGGACAAAACAGGGATATTTACTGACGGCAGATTTGCAGTTTATGAAGTTTCGGTCGGTGACGGTGAAAAAGTTGAAAGTTTCAAAAATGTGTCAGAAAAATTTCTGAAAGAGGTCTGCATATCCGCAGGCATGAATAACAGTTCCAATGCGGGAAACATGACAGCGGTAGGCGGTGAAAAAACCGACAAAGCAATTTTGTCATATTTGATAAGTGCCGATGTCATGGATACCGTTATCAGACAAAAGCCCTTGAAATTAAAGGAATATGACGCTGAAAAGAGATTTTCGGAAGCAGTATCTGTCGAGGGAACTGTTTATATAAAGGGAAATGCGGAAAAAATAGTAAATATGTGTGAATTCTGCATGAGTGCAGACGGCACTGAAAAAAATATTGACCGTGAGAAAATTCTTGGGTATGTTTCGGAAAAGTCCATGCAGGGTTGCAGAGTTGTTGCAACGGCAAAAATCAAAAATGGCAGATATACATTGATATGTACTGTATCGCTGAGGGATAATTTAAATGCAGATGTTTCGAGATTTGTTCAGAACAATCATGCACAAATCATAATGCTTACAAGCGACACAAAAGAATGTGCTTTTGTAACTGCACAAAGTGCAGGGTTGACAGGGAACATCAGTGAAGTAAAAAGTATTTCCGAAGTTACAGAGGAAAATTTATCCGACATAAAAGTGATTGCGGAAGTTTTGCCGAGTGACAAGGTGAAACTACTTGAAATGTTGAAAAACAGACGTATCAAAACAGCGGTTGTTGCAGGGAGTGTATATGACGTTCCCATGATGAAAAAAGCGGATTTGTCGATAGCTTTTCAGAGTGCAAGCGATACCGCAAAAAGTACGGCTGATGTAATCATACTTGATGATAAAATTTCATCACTGAAAAAAATTATCAAATAGAGAAAGCGAGGAAAATTTACAATGAGTGTAAGTCTTAAAAAAGGTCAGAAAGTTGACTTGACAAAGGGAAATTCGGGTTTAAAGCGTGTAATGGTAGGTCTTGGCTGGGACGAGGCTCAAAAACCCGTAGGTTTCGGCAGACTTTTCGGTGGCAGAAGTGTACAGGACTTTGACTGTGACGCTATGGCATTTGTTCTCCAAAAAGGCAGAATTACGCAAAGACAAGATGTTGTATTCTTCAATAACCTCAATCACCCGACAGGCTGTGTAATTCACAGAGGTGACAACCTTACGGGTGGCGGTCAGGGCGATGATGAACAAATCATGGTAGAGCTTTCAAGACTTCCTATGGAATATGACAGAATTGTTTTCGTTGTCAGCATATATCAGGCGAATGAACGCAATCAGCATTTCGGCATGATAAACAATGCATTTATCCGTATCGTTGACGCTGATACCAACAAGGAACTTTGCATATATAATCTTTCATCAGAGGACTATAACGGAAAATGTGCAATGGTATTCGGAGAGCTGTACAGAAAAGACGGTGAGTGGAAATTCAATGCAATCGGTCAGCCTATGAATATCTGGGCAGTTGACGACCTTGCAGAACGTTACGGACTTCCCAAAAACGTCTGGAGATAACTTTTTAATTCATAATGCATAATTCATAATGCATAATGAAATTTTTAACGGCTGTTTCGTTATATTGAAAAGGGCATATTCTGAATTAAAATTTGATTTCATAAAAAATTTTTGCATACATTCAATTATGCATTATGCATTATGAATTATGCATTGAAGAAAAGGGGTTTTTTTATTATGGCAGTTAATCTTCAAAAGGGACAGAGAGTTTCTCTTGACAAAGGCATGACTATGGCATTGATAGGCTTGGGCTGGGATTCCAACAGATATGACGGCGGATATGACTTTGACCTTGATGTTTCGGCATTTTTGCTTGGTGCAGACGGAAAAGTGGCAAGAGATGAGGACTTTATATTCTATAACAATCCCGTATCAAGAAATGAAGCGGTAAAATCCATGGGTGACGATACAACAGGCGGTGGAAGTGCAGAGGGCGATGACGAGCAGATTTTCATTGACTTCACAAAACTCCCCCCCGAAGTAGAGAAAATTGCAATTACCGTAACGATACACGAGGCAGAGGCTCGCCGTCAGAATTT
>ONIF01000433.1 GCA_900317795.1 uncultured Eubacteriales bacterium
CCAAAGAATATATTTTTTTCTCTCGGTACGTTTTACACATTCATCAAAACCCTTAATACATATATCGGGAGATATATATTCCGAATGATATGAATAACATTCAGCCATAGCCGAAAGATACAGAATATGTATCTCTTTTTTATCGAAAATTTTTTCGTGTTCTGAAATATAAGAGTTTATGATATTATCAACCAATGAATTGTCAAATTCCAACTGAGATTCAATACTTCCAAGGTCATTGAGTTTGCCATCTTTATTGAAAAATACCAGATTTCTTATATGTATTGCAGTCAGTTCATCACCAAGCATATCTGTTATAACGGACTCTTCTTTTTTATACTCAAATTTTTGGGAATATGTCGGATACCTCTCCAAAACCATTCTTCTTTCATCATTATACTTGAATACTTTTGGACGTATCGTTGTAAGAGTCAGCTCACCGTCAACAATATCTGCCACGATATACACATCTTTCAGTGATATATTATCTATCAAGCCTTCTATATCTGCGCCGAAAACTGCCGCTATACTTTTTGGAAGCGTTGATATTGAGTAATAAAAACTCCTTGCAGCCTTTCTGAACGGAGAAAGCCTGAATTCATCATAAATATCAGGGAAAATAAAATTGAATTGTGCGGCAGATACATATTTTGAAATAATATACAACAGCCTTGTGATGTCATTTATTGTATTATAGTTGTGTATGGATATGATTTTTTGTATATTTGATATACACTATCAACAACTTAACGATTAAAGATTAGAACGCTTATTATGATGATATTTTACTTTTCTTGGGTTTTCCAGTCTTGGAGTATTACCGTCATCAGGACGAATGGGAACAACCGATTTTTGAATCTCCAAAATAATTCTCTCAAGCTTTTTCTGTCGCTGAGCAGGATTACGGGTAAAAACAGCGTCAGCCAACCTGTCTCTCATTGAACCGATCAGGGTATTCACGTTTGTCTGATATTCATACTTGTTATCTTTGTCAAGACGTTCCTCTTTAATCTTTTCGTCAGCTTCATTTTTTGCGATAGCAGCCATGTTGGCAAGATACATGCTTATCCAAAAATCCTGCATGATAACATTCTCTGAAAAACCGCTGAAACACGGCATTTCCAACTTGTTTTTGACAACATCGTATTTCACTTCGATACGCCATCTTTTGAAATACAGGTCTTTGAATTCCGATTCATCAAGGTCAAAAAGATTTGTCAGCAGGGTTTCAATTTCACCCGAAGGCAGCGTAAACTTGACGATGCGTACTTTCACATCGTCATACATGGTAATTATGTGACTGCCAAGTGATAAAGCATCGATTTCCGTGCTGAACTTGGTGCGAAGTCTGAACAGATAGAAAGACTTTTTGGACAGTAATTCAATCAATTCCTGACTTGCGTAACCTCTGTCCATAATAAAAACAGAATCTTTCAAATCGATTATTTTACTGACTTGCTCAATGTGATTTTGGGCATGATCACGTTCGCTAACATTTAGCGGAGAAAAATTCGCTTCCATGATAAAGTCGTTGAGAATATCATAGGCGATACTCATCCTTGCAGTAGGAGAGGACGCTTTTGATCCTGTACCTCCGAATTTTTTAAGAAGTGACGGAAGATTTGGCAGTGCTGTGTCGGAACCGTCTATCGCAATAAGGAATTTGCCGTTGAATTTATGAAGCTTATCTATATATTCCGAACTGTAAAAGGCATTCCTGATTCCGTTAAACAGTTTCAGGAACGGTGTGTGGTCAAATTTACTGCGGGCTTTGCTCAATGCTTGTTGAGACATGGTTATACCTTTCCTTTCCAAGAATTTTCCCAATGCTGACTGCGTAGAAGTTTTGTGCATAGAGAGCAAAAACTTCAAAAGAGCATAAAATGGAAGTTTGCGTTTTCTGGTAAAATACTGGGGCTTTAAGCGACTTTCGTTGAGCGTTGAAACAGCTCTCATAATAGAAGCTGAAATAGCAACAGCCATTGCAAATGACAACATTTAAATGCACCTCAAAATAAGAACGTGTATCATTTTAGATACCTACTTTCCTATTTTATCTGCATTTTAAATTTGTCAAGAGGTTGCATGAATCTTATGCTTAATTTTTGGTACTTTTTTTAGATTCTTAAGTTGTTGATAGTG
>ONIF01000423.1 GCA_900317795.1 uncultured Eubacteriales bacterium
TGCCGATGAAGATATTGTTCATGGCAGCATAAAAATTGAAAAGGACACGCTCGTGACAGTTCTGATAACCAACAATCAGGGCATCGCAAAGAGCAAAGATTTGTATCTCGGAAGATACAGGATTGTCGAACAAAAAGCTCCCTACGGCATGACTCTGAACAGAGAACCACAGATTGTGGAACTGACTTATGAGGGACAGAAAGAAAGTGTTATTTTTGAAACGGCTTCCTTTGAGAACGAAAGGCAAAAAGTGCAGATAAATCTTGCAAAAATCATGGGTATTGATGAAAAATTTGCACTCGGCATGAACAATGAAATTCTGAATGTAAAATTCGGATTGTTTGCGGATGAAGATATTATCGCCGCAAATGGCAATGCTATCCCGAAAGATGGACTGCTTGAAGAAGTAAAGTGCGATGAAAACGGCTTTGCGACTTTTAAAACAGACCTTCCGTTCGGAAAGTATTATGTTCAGGAAATCAGCACGGATAAGCATTATATTCTTTCTGATGAAAAATATCCTGTTGTATTTGAATACGAAAATCAGGATACGGAAACCGTGAATATCACAGCAAATGACGGTAAAAAAATCATCAATGAGATAATTTACGGCAGTGTGAAAGGCTTGAAGATCAACAGGGAAAATGAAGAGCCCGTTGAGGGTGCGTTGTTCGGACTGTTCAATGCAGAAGAAAAAGAAATGACCGAGGAAACAGCAGTTTTGACGGCAATGTCCAATGAAAACGGAATTTTCATATTTGAAGATGTGCCTTTCGGAAACTATATTGTTAAAGAAATCAAGCCTGCCGATGGATTCATGCACAATGGAACGGATTATCCCGTGACGATTTCGGAGAATGAAGAAGTTGTTGAGATAACAGCCGTGAATGACCGTTATCCCGAAATCAGAACAACCGCCACGATTGAGGGCAGAAAAAAAGCCGGTGCAACAGATGTATTCACTTTGGAAGATGAAGTTGAGTATAAACACTTGATTATCGGTAAGGAATACACCGTCAAGGGCATTTTGATGGACAAATCAACAGGCGAGCCTTTCACAGAGGACGGCAAAGAAGTCACCGCCGAAATCACTTTTACAGCAGAAGAAAGCAACGGCTCTATAACCGTTCCATTCACTTTTGACGCTTCCAAGATAAAGCTGGAAACAGATATTGTTGTGTTTGAAAGCCTCTACAGTGACGGTCTGGAATTGGCTGTTCATGCGGATATTGAAGATATAGACCAGACTGTTACCGTGAAAATCCCCGAAATCCACACCCAAGCCACAGCAGACGGTAAAAAAGATGTTACAGCAGAAAAAACAATAATCATCACGGACACCGTCAGCTATAAAAATCTGACAGTCGGCAAAGAATACGTTGTCAAAGGTGTGTTAATGGAAAAGGCAACCGGCAAGCCGTTCATGGTGAACGGTCAGGAAATAACCGCAGAAGTCAAATTTACAGCCGAAACTGCTGACGGAGAAATTGCCGTAAATTTTGAATTTGACGGACTTTCTGTTACAGTCGAAACCGATGTAGTGGTGTTTGAAACGCTGTATCATAACGATATGGAGTTGGCTGTTCATGCGGATATTGAAGATACCGAGCAGACTGTTACGGTAAAAATCCCCGAAATCCACACCCAAGCCACAGCAGACGGTAAAAAAGATGTTACTGCCGAAAAAGTCATTACCATCACGGACACCGTCAGCTATAAAAATTTGACAGTCGGCAAAGAGTACACGGTCAAAGGTGTTCTCATGGACAAAACGACAAGCAAACCATTTATGGTGAATGGTCAGGAAATCACTGCAGAGGTTAAATTTACAGCCGAAACTGCTGACGGAGAAATTGCCGTAAACTTTGAATTTGACGGACTTTCTGTTACAGCCGAAACCGATATGGTAGTGTTTGAAGCACTGTATCATAACAATATGGAGTTGGCTGTCCATGCAGATATTGAGGACGAAAATCAGACGGTTAAAGTAAAAATCCCCGAAATCCACACCCAAGCCACAGCAGGCGGTGCAAAAGATGTTACCGCAGAAAAAACAATCACCATCACTGACACCGTAAGCTATAAAAATCTCACGATTGGCAAGGAATACACCGTCAAAGGAATTTTGATGGACAAATCGACAGGTAAGCCGTTTATGGTGAAAGGTCAGGAAGTCACCGCAGAGGTTAAATTTACAGCCGAAACTGCTACAGCCGAAACTGCTGACGGAGAAATTCAGATGAATTTCACTTTTGACGGTTCTGTTATCGGCAAAGATATCGACATCGTTGTGTTTGAAAATCTGTTCCACGAGGATAACAAAATCGCTGTCCATGCGGAAATTGAGGACGAAAATCAGACTGTTCATCTCCACAAAAAAATTGTGATACCACAAACAGGTGATAATTCTCTGATGGGAATTTGGACAGGCATAATCGGTGTGGTATTGGGCGGTGTTGTTTCATTTCTTCTCATTAAGTTCAGAAAAAAGGATGAGGACGAGGAATGAAAAATGTGTATATCTGTTCGCCTTTGAAAGGTGACA
>ONIF01000422.1 GCA_900317795.1 uncultured Eubacteriales bacterium
TGACACATACGCTCGATCCGCAAACATACACATATCTTCCCGACCTGACAGTAACAACGGACGAGAGGGACGTGGGGATTTGGGGACGCAAGAGAATGAAGTTCCTGAAAGAGAGGAAAACAACGCTGTATCTTCAACTGTTCGACAGTCACAGGCTGACAGATCATCTGATAGAGATAAACGAAACAGCCAACAGTCAAATGGACAGCCTGACGGAAGAAATGATGAAAAAAGAGGGCGTGACGGAGAAACTCAAAGCGGAAAATCAGATGGAGTGGATACGCAGAATGAACTCGATAGCGAACAGAGCAGAAGAAATCGTGATGAAAAATCTGATACAAGCATAGAGAAAAAACCGAAACAAAAAAGAAAACAACAAGCCAAAAAGACAGAGGATACACAATCCCCTGTCTTTTTTCATACAACGCATGGTGAGCAAATGGGTTTGTTTCCTGCCGAAAAGACTGAAAAAGACAGGATAAATGAATATGCCATGTCACAGCTTATCAAATACGGAACAGGCTTTGAGGACGGCAAATTCAGGGTGCAGGAATACTTTTCACAGCAGCATACCAAAAAGGAAAAAGCGGAATTTTTGAGCCATGAATACGGTTTCGGCGGATACGGAAGCGGTATTGACAGTGCAGAATATCGTCCGAACAAGGGCATTACCATGAACCATACCGATCATATGAATCCGCAGAATAATATGACCGTTCATCTTTCTTATGCGGAAGTCGCTGAAATGATAGACTATCTTCTTGCCGAAGATTTATACATCACTCCGCAGGATATTGAGGACAGGCAAAGAAAAGCTATCAACACGATAAAAAACGGCGATTCCAATAATCCGTTCAGTGCTTATGAAATCGAAAAGGCAAAAGCCGTTCTTGACAGCTACAATATTGATTACAGCCAACTTCTTAAAAATCAGCCTGTTGTTGAGGAAGTCACAGCCGAAGATATAGCTGAAATGAATGCAGCTATTCCCGATGATGCGGAAATTCCCGATATAAACAATCCTGCCGTAATATTGGAGCCAACAGAAAATCTGCATACAGAAAGTTCAATAATTACAGAATTTCGCAGACGTACAGATGAAAGTTTCCATAAAATCAACGGTCTTACCGCCTCCGACATTGAAATTGAAGTGAAAGAACAACTTGAATGGGCTATGCAGGAAAATGAAATTGCAGGCGAAATAAGAGATGTCGTTTTGTACGGTTCAAGAAGTCGTGGTATTGAGGACAGCGAAAAAGCTGATATTGATATTCTTGTAGAGGTTGACGGTGCAGATATGAAAGAGTATGCACTTTTCAATTTCTTTGAGGAATTATTCCTTGAAGTTGACGGCATACCCGTTGATATCAATCCGATAAGACCTGAACAGACAGGCACACTTGAAGATTATCTGCCGACAGCCGAAGAATATCTTGAACAGAAACAGGCTGAAAAAGCACAGGAACAAGCGGAATTTAAAGTCCCAAACGACAGAGAAAAATTGATAGAGGAAGCCAAAAAGCGTATCAATGATTTTGTCAGTGCAGAATATGATACAGACGGTGCGGATTTTTCAAATCTGTCCAACATAAATGTTGCCTACACAACAACAGAGGACGGAGAACATGAAATTCAAGCCTCTATCGACCTCGAAAATACAAGCGTTGTCAGAAAAGTTGATGACAGCATTGTTTCCATAACGAAATATGCCACTCTTGAAGGATTTGTAGAATATCTGAATAATCTTGATTTTCCTGATTTAACGTACATTTCTGATGAACAGTTAAAGCGTTTCTATGAACAGGAAAATAATTCCGATGAAGAAGATATAAAAATAACATCGGCAGCAGTTATGTCAGAACCGTCGGAAGTTCCTGAAGAACAGGAAAGTGTTGATCCATATCTCATCACCGATAAAACCGTTTCTATCGAAAAGTATGGTTATACAGTTGATTTCAATACCATAAGCGAAATTTGCTTTATGGAGGAAAATGATGTTTATATAGGCGGTCTTGACGGTGACGGTCACGAAAGAAAAGATAACTATGCCGTTCAGCAAACGGAAATATCATTTTATCTTTCTGACGGTTATCTCATGCGGCATGAAAGCGAAAACAACGATTTTCCTGTTACCAACGAACAGGCTGCCGAAGAAATGGAAAGTCTTATTCAAAAGGCTCTCAATGACCATGATATGCTGATACGCATT
>ONIF01000420.1 GCA_900317795.1 uncultured Eubacteriales bacterium
GCATACCCCTGTTTTTCCTGCTGATGTACAATAATACACGCCTTAACGGTGCCATGCTGAAAATGTGCACAACTGCTTCGGAATATATGTCATTTCGTGCAGAGGATTACTGCCGTGGGACACAGCAATCCGAAAACAACGATACTTTATTATTTTGGGACTTGTTCCGACAGACAAGATGTTCCGAAAAGCTGCCTGATGAGGAACAGCAGAAAATTATGGAAAGGCTGACCGCTCTGACCGAACTCCGCACAAATCTCATTGTTTCGGAACAGAAAAGGGGATATTATAATGAATGTGCCTCATACATAGCGGCTTTGGGAGAGGTACTGGAATCTCACGGTCAAAACGGCAGTAAACAGGCACTTCTGTCCGCATACAAAAGCAAATATCCACGCCACAGTGCTTTTATACGGGAATTGAAGAATTACGGATTAAAATAACAAATTTCTCTCCCATAGAGTATATTGGAACATAGCAAAGCGGCAAGTCTGAACAAACAGATTTGCCGCTATTTTTCATGCCTGAATCAAAATGATACTATCGTTTTTTTCTGCAAAATCATGAAATCTTTCCGTATAGCCGTTGATACTGAAAAATACATATTTTTCATTTCTGCCATTCCTGTTCCATGTAACCATGTCTTTTTTTTGGAGCAGTTTGTGATATATGTCAATATCCATAGGAGAATTTGTATATTTACATTCACCGAAAATGATATTTTTGCTTTCTTCCTCGACAGCGACAATGTCAATTTCAGTATCCTTTCTGTCCCACCATCTGCCGATTTTATCGGGGAAAAATCCCAATATACTCTCTGCCGCCATTTTTCTCATATACACATTACGGCATATTTCTTCATACACAAATGCCGCATGATTACTGATAAAGCTGTTTTTCAGTTTGTTCATGACTACATCTGTATAGCCCGATTCCAGATAGGAACGATTCGGATAAACAAATTTAAACCAAAAGTTAATAAAATTGTCTTTTATTTTATATAATCCCATTTTGCTTTTTTCGGGATTGCTTTCCGTAACAGGCACTTCACGCTCAATAATATCAAGTTCGATAAGCGTATTGAGATATTTCGGCAGATTGGTATTTTTTATTTCCAGAGCAGAGGCAATTTCTCCTTGTTTACATCTTCCCGACGCTATCGTCTTTATGATGGAAAAATAACTGCCGATGTCCCTGACTTCCTTTGAAAGCAGAAACAGAGGTTCTTCATAAAGATAACTCTGACCTGAAAGAACATTTTTTTCAATATCGGTGAAAATATCGCCATCATCGGAGAATGTTTCGATATATTTGGGAATCCCTCCCGTAACGGCTCCGACCATATAAGGGACTGTTATATGATAAAGTTTGGTCGTACATCATGTTGATGAGAGAACCGCAGAGAATCAGCATGATATTGCTGTCCTGCAATTTGTTGTCCCAAATCGCCTGCAATTTTGAAATAAAAGCAGGACTTGATTTTCCGATATACTGAAATTCATCTATGATGATAATTTGCTTTTGCGTTTTGCTGTTTTCTGCTATCAAATCAAAAACAGGCTCCCAGTCATTGATTTTTGCAGATGCCAATATGGAATTATTATAGTGACTTGCGACAATGCCGGCAAAGGCATTTCTGTTTTCACTTTCGGATTCTTCGGTTGCAAGAAAGTATAAAGACGGCTTGTCTTTTGCAAAATGTCTGAGTAAAGCGGTTTTTCCCGTTCTTCTCCTGCCATAGACTACTACAAATGATGACCTGTCGGCTTGATATTCATTTTCAAGATATTCAAGTTCTTTTTTCCTGTCGATAAAATTTTCCATGAAATCACTCCTCTGAAATATATACTTTAAAATATTATACTACAAATTATTATTATTTCAAGTATAATTTTTGAAAATTCCGCTTTATTTACAGATACCACTAATATAAAAACAGTCAGGTACGATTCGGAATATCGTACCTGACTATTTAACTGGACACATTTTCATATTTTCATATCCAATCTTAAAATAATATTATTTCAAAATTATTATAATACTGTTGCAATATTATTTTCATATTATTCTATTCTTGGGATAGTTGCCGTATAGAAAACCAGTCCTGTATAAGACCTGCCCTCTTTTACTTCCGAAAATTCGGTAATCAAACCTTTTCGTTTCCATTCTTTCATCATCCTGCCAATCGTTTCACGGTCACGAATAAATCCTTTACTGTCCTCGGGTTTTTCCTGACCGGAATTTTTGTACAGGGTATCATAAAGAATTTTATTTTCATGCAGTTTTCCATTTTTGTAGCCGAATATACGCATCAGAAGATAGTCCTGAAAAGCGATCGTTTTATCCGTGGAATACTGTCCTTCCAGTCCGATATACTCCATAGGGATTGTAATAAGTGTTTTTTTAGCTCTGTTATAGCTAAGCAGGGCAGGCTCTCCGATAATCTGGATCACCTTAAATTCCATTCCCCCGTCACTTTCCAGATTACACTTTTTGAAATGGAGCATATTATCTTCGACAACTGCTTTTTTAATTTTGTCGCTGTGATTTTTCAGAATACCGGCATCAATAAGCGGTTGTTTATCCTGAATCATCTTATGGTTGACCTCATTCGTTAAATCAATATACACTCTGATACTTTTCAGCTTTCCCAAAGATTTTTCAAGAGTTTCGATTTGGCTCGTTGACGGATTTGTTTTTGCATAACCAGTCATGACATTGAATATTTCCAATAACGATACAGTTTTTCGCCCGTTAATAAACAATGTACTGACAGCATTGTAAACTCTTCTGTCATATGCGGTAATATTGAATTTGCCCTTTTTGTTTAAAATTTCCAAATCCACTGTATCATCATAAGAAAAAGAAACATAAGAAATTACCTGTTCTGCTTTTCCGTGTTTTTCCCGAACAACCGTCGGAAGCCTCTGCGATTTACCACTGACGTAAGCCGGATAAAGATCGTTCATATCGGAGTTGCGGATCATTTCATTATTCACGGGACTGTTTTGCAGGATAGAATTTTTCACTGTCGATTTTAAATTTTTTATGACCTGTGTAAATCGATCGGGATCATCAGACAAACTGAATTCCGACTGTGTGCTTTCTCTGTAGTTGGCGTAATTTTCATCTAAATCCTCCGTGGAGACGGGGACATTTTTCTCTAAACTAACTGTGGAGGGGTGCTCATTTTCTAAACCAACTGTGGAGGGGTGCTCATTTTCTGCCACAATCTGTGGAGGAGGGCTCATTTTTTCGCCACTAACTGTGGAGGAGGGCTCATTTTCTGCCACAATCTGTGGAGGAGGGCTCATTTTTTCGCCACTAACTGTGGAGGAGGGCTCATTTTCCGCCACTAACTGTGGAGGAGGGCTCATTTTTTCGCCACTAATTGTGGAGGAGGGCTCATTTTCCGCCACTAACTGTGGAGGAGGGCTCATTTTTTCGCCACTAACTGTGGAGGAGGGCTCATTTTCCGCCACTAACTGTGGAGGAGG
>ONIF01000418.1 GCA_900317795.1 uncultured Eubacteriales bacterium
GTCTTGCAAGGGCTCTTGTCAACAAGCCTGAAATGATAATTGCCGACGAGCCTACGGGTAATATAGACCCCGAACTTTCATTCGACATAATGAAACTCCTTGTCGAAATCAACAAAACAGGCACTACTGTCATTATCGTTACACATGAACATGACCTTGTAAAAGAATTCGGCGGTCGTATCATCACAATCGAAGACGGAGAAATTAAAAGTGATGAAAAATATCCGACTAAGTATCACGAAATGGAGGCGGATAAAAAATGAAAATTTTCTATCTTACCAAAGAAGGTTTCAAAAACATCTGGACTAACAGAATGATGTCACTTGCATCTGTCATTGTGCTTGTTTCATGCCTTATCATAACAGGTGCTGCTTTTCTCATATCACTCAATGTTACTCATCTTATATCAAAAATCGGTGATGACGACCAAATAACCGTTTATCTCGATTATGACCTTAATGACTTGCAATCTATAAAACTCGGCTCTCAAATCTCTAAAATAGAAAATATCGAGTCATACAGTTTCTATTCAAAAGAGGACGCATTAAAGCAATATGAACAGGTTCTCGGAAACATTTATGAAAGTATGCAGGATGACGGCAACCCTTTTGGAAATGCATATAAAGTAAAACTTCAGGACCTCTCTCAATACAAAAAAACCGTTGACGAAATTAAAAAAATTGACGGTGTAAGTGCTGTCAGCGACAGAAGCGACATTGCAGGAAAGCTTACAAAACTTAACTACTTCGTTACCATCGTCGGCTCTTGGGTAGTGCTTGTTCTTGCTCTTGTAACTCTCTTTATCATATCCAACACAATAAAAATGACCATGTATTCCAGACGATATGAAATAAGTATCATGAAATCTGTCGGAGCAACCAATTCTTTTATCAGAGTTCCATTTGTGATAGAAGCTATGGTAATAGGTCTTGTATCGGGGCTGGCAGCAGCAGGAGTGATATGCAGTGTATATATGCCCATAAGAAGTGCCGCTGCAAGCATTATAGGCTTTATCGGTGAATCTACTTTCACCGTCCGACAGATAATGTTCCCTACTCTCATAGCAATGTCTTTGACAGGCTTGCTTATAGGCATAATTGGCAGCATTATATCTATCACCCGCTATCTTAAAAAAGAAGGAGGAGATATTATTGGCCGGTAAATTTGTCAAACTCACTTCCGCTCTTGCAGCTCTGTCTGTAATATTCACCGCTGCAACCGTTCAAAGTACTTTCGCCTTTGACATTGAGGAAAATTCACTCGAAAGAGAAAGAATTGCCACCGAAAATTCTTCTATCCTTGAACGCATATCCGAAAACCAGAAAACTCTCAAAGATAAAGAACTTTACAGCAAACAACTTCAAAAGCAAATTCAAGAATTAAGCCAAAAAATCAAAGAAAGCAATGAACGCATAAAAACTCTCAACGAGGGCATAAAGCAAAAACAAGCTCTTATTGATGAAAAATTAGAAGAAATTGCTGACCGCCTTGACCTCCTCCGTACAAGGCTCAGAGCCGTGTATATGGCAGGAGATACCTCCTCTCTTGAAATCATTCTCGGGGCAAAAAGCTTTTCCGACTTTATAGATAAAGCACAAATGATAAAAAGTATGTCCGACTACGATTCCAACCTTATCAACAATTTACAGAAAAAAATGGATATAATAAGCAAGGAACAAAAACAGCTTAAACAGGATAAAGCCGACGTTGAAAAAGAAAAACAGTCCCTTGAAGAAAATAAAAAACAAATCAATGAACTTTCTGTTGAAAATCAAGTTCTTATTGAGGAACTCATCAGTACCAACCGTGACCTCAGAGATGATATGAAAGAAAATGAGCAACGCCAAAAAGCTCTTGAAGAAGCTCTCGACCAATATAATAAAGAAATGGCTGAAAAAGCCCGTCAAGAACGTATTGCCCGTATGCTTGAACAGCAGCGTATTGCAAGAGAAAATAATATTACGGAAATACTTGCCCAGCCCTCCGGTGATGAATATGTATGGCCCTGTCCGGGCTACACATATCTGACTGCACTCTTTGCCGAAGAAAGATATTACGGAATACATGGTGCTATTGATATAGCCGGTGCAGGCATTTACGGTGCCAATGTCATCGCCTGTGCACCGGGTACAGTAATTTATGCCGCTATCATCTGTCCCCACGACTACGGTAAAGAATATAGCTGCGGCTGCGGCGGCGGATTCGGCAACTATATCATGATA
>ONIF01000417.1 GCA_900317795.1 uncultured Eubacteriales bacterium
TTAAGGAATGCATTTTCACCGATGGTCTTCAAGGTAGAAGGGAAATTGACAGTTTTTAAATTGCAGTTTTCAAAGGCCAACGTACCTATGGTTTCCAAACCTTCGGGAAACGATATGTTAGAGAGACTTGTACAATGTTGGAATGCTTGTTTTGATATTGTTCTTAAAGATTCCGGAAGATTTAATACAGATGTCAGACTGTAATTCAAATTAAACGCATTTTGTTCGATTGTCTCCACTTGGCTTCCACCAAAATCCACTGTCACCAACATGGAACTGAGGAATGCATCTTCTCCTATGGTTTTAACAGATGAGGGAATCGTATATTCCGTTGCTGTACGTCCCAAAGGATAGTTAACCAACGTAGTTCCATCCTCATTGCAGAGGACACCGTCTATATCAGAATAATTGGGATTGCCATCAGCTACCCAATAATTTTGTAGTTTTTTACATTCCGTTAGAGCAGGCAGTGTCGTCATAGCTGCGGGAATGGAAATATCAGTCAAATTGGGACAAGTTATTGAAGAAGCAGCATCAGTAGTAGTTGTTGTACTTGCTAAGTTCAAAGATGTTCTGGGTGAACATTATGCCGTTGTCAATAATTTTGACCATTATCCGCTGCCCGTTCTGGCAAGAAACTATCTTGTTGACGGCACAAGCAAAAATCTCTGGTATGAAGAAGTCGTTCCTCACGGCAGTGTATTTTATACCATCATCACTCCCGATGAAACAAATGCACTGAATATGGAAGAAATCAAGCAGATAGGCGGTCATGCCTCTATCGGCTGCGGTTTTACGAGATTTATCGAGCTGAATTGAAACAGGGGGTGCAGGTATGAATAAAAAAAGAGTAAATGAATGGATACTGCCGGCTAAAAAGGCTATTGAAGATAACGGAATTCTTGAAAAAGGTGTCGTTAAAAAAACTTATCGTGGACAGATAGCGACTTTCGGTGCGGCAGTCGTAATGGGAAGTCTTAAATCGGCAATCGCATTTTTTGCCGAACAAAACAAATCCTCTGTTGACAGACCGAAACTGATTAAAGCTATGTATCAAATCATAGAAAACAAAAAAGCCGAAACTACTCAGGAAGTATTCCGGTATGTGTGTGACAATTACAGTTATGAACTGGTTGAGAAGTTTACAGATGCGTCCATTGCACTGAAACTTGCCTTTAATTTCTTTGAATTGGTTGACGATTTGCCGGCAGACAATAAAGATAAAAAGTCTGATGAAAGTCAGGGTGATCAGTAATGGAGAACCTTAACTATTTATTCAACAAGGCATATTATCGGAATCTCGGCAATCCCAAGTTTGAAATTGATGTAAAGCAATTCAATACTTGTATTGAAAAGACAAAATTTAATATGAGCGATTACAAGCCGTTACCTTTTGATTGTCAGACAATTGTTATGAAAATAGGTTATCCCGGCTTGATAATCGGCATGGGAAATCCTCACGGTGTCGGAACAAAAGATTTTAAATGGAAAGATGATATAAAATTCAACAAAGAGCCGGAAACATTCAGAATAGTCGGTAAATTGAAAGAACGTTTGCATAAATTTTTGAGTGACGAAGATTTTGAAGATGTACTCAGATATGCCGTAAATGATGTGTTGGGATTAGGCTGGAAAAATAATAAAAGTACAGATGAACAGACCGATGATACTATTTTTGATAAAATTACGGATGAACAGATTGCTTCTGTTAGGAACTGTTTGTCGAATGACAGAAAACCAAATATAGTATTTGTAAATTCAAAAAGGAAAACCATTCGTTTCAATAGTTTTGAAGAACTGAAAAAACTTGCCGAAAGAATAGTTGATATGTGCATAAGCGGTAACGAGGAAATCAAAACAGGCTTTTCATTTGACTATACCACAGGTCAGCCGTATATTCCCGCAAGTTCCGTGAAAGGTATGCTCAGAAGCTATTTCAAGGAACACAGGCAGGCTGTTTGCGAAATAATAAAAGCCAAAACAGGAATTGAATTTACGAAATCCGAAATAGAGTTGCTTGAAAGTGATATATTTGATTATCCGATAAGGATACTGAAAATTAATCCGGGTGTACAGCTTGAATTCCGTTTTTTGCTGAATGACCATACTGTAAATGACAAGACCGTCACAAAAGATATGCTTAAAGATATTTTCACGGAATTGCTTTCACTTTTCGGAGTGGGTGCAAAAACAAATGTCGGCTATGGCATTTTGAAAGATATCAGAAATGAACCGCTCGAAGAAATGTGCGATGCGAACGGAACAGTAAAAGTAAAATGTCCTTATTGCGGCAAATGGACATATAAATATCAACAAAACAGTGATATACCGAATAAAAACTGCAAAAACAATAGTTGCCGCAAACCGCTTAATTTAGGAGGGTGAAAAAATGAGCGATAAAGTATATAGTTATCATACCTTTCTTTTCCCGTTTATCTGGAAAACCGATAACAATGTAAGCAAGGAAGATTTTCTGAAAGTACTTTCCATCAAGTCCGACAGCAATAACGCAGAGGGCAGGTGGGTTTTAGATAACTGGGATGACAGAAAAAAGGCAGATTTTTTGTCGGAACGCTGGAGATTGGATTACGCTGCGTATCAATATTTTACAGAATCCGCAAATGACTTGCTTTTCAATTCCAGCGATACCGGCAATGCTGTAAGTTGCTTTCACTACAATAGAAAGTATAAAAGACGTCCTCGAGAGCTAAAACTTTTCATCAAAATTGATGATGGTACAAAATTTAAGGACCGCATTTTTTCACACATTTGTAAATCAAAAAATCATTTCCCGGGGAAGTTTAAAGAAGGAAATGACAAATATCTTGTAAAATATATAATTACAAAACAAGATACTGATACAAAAGAAAACAAAACTTATAGCTTGAACATCAATAATATCCGTTTGAATGTATATGATGCAGGTATTGCTATATTGATATTGGAGATGGAAAACTGCAAGCATAATTCACTGAAAGATGTAAATGCTATCAATGAACATGGCAGACGTATCAATTTTCCGTTTTTGGTTTCACATGGCGGAACACACAATTTATGTGCAGATAGCATAGAAATTCGTTTTGAAGATAATACCAATACACAGAATAATGAAAATCCTTTTAAAGAAGATTTTCTGTATACTTCAAGGCAGATAAAAAAATATATAGAGCATGAAAATGATCCAGATGTAAAGTCTATCCGTCAGGACGATGTATCATTTACCTACATAATGCAACCGATACAAACACTCCTTGACGGAAAAGGAAAGGATAATGGTGGAAAAGAAGTTACCACTAATCCAAATCATAAAAATCAGCAAAGTAAATTTTATATCAAACCTTGTGTTGATGACAGGATGTTTGTATGCTGTATTGTTGCGGATTTCGGTCTTAGCAATGAAATAAAAGGCGTTGGCAACCATACAATATGCTATTATCAGGATGCAGACTTGAAATTGAAAAAAACAGACTGTACTTTTTCTAAAAAAGATGAAAAATATCATGTTGTTTCATCGACAAAAAAAGAATATGATCTTTCACAAGAAGAATTTTCAGATAAAGTTGATGAAAACAACAAGTATATTGTACCTGATAGAGACGGTGGACTCCACGCTACTTATATGGAAGGCTGGGCTGATGAAACTGCTCTTTCAAACCGTATATATAAATTTATGTACATTGAAAATGATTTGAGTTGTCAGGAAACCGAAATGAAAAAACAGATATTGTCGGGTTCTGTTTACGGCAGATGGGTAAACAGCGGTACATTGTTTGGCATAACCCATCATTCGCTTTGTTGTATTACGAATCCCGCTGTAGTAATCCAAGTTATAAACCCTTTTTTGACACAATATGTTCAGATGGCAACATTGGCACTCGCTCAAAGAGCCGTAATACTTATGCTGGAAGATGAAGTTGCAAAGGTATCCAATAAGTTCAGCGAAAATTACATTATTTCCGAACAGGATATTGCCGAAATAGAACGCTTGCAGGCAAAATATGTCAAAGTGCAGAATCAAATGCTTTTGTCGGAAGTAACCGTTCAGGAACAGGGCGTTGAAATGTATGAAATGTTCCGCAAGCAACTCTATATTGAAAAGAATATGAAATATTTGGATTCTGCAATGAATAATCTGCGAGATGTTGCCGACAATACCA
>ONIF01000440.1 GCA_900317795.1 uncultured Eubacteriales bacterium
CCCCAACAAGCTAATTTTTATCAGAAAATTTCACTCCCCCATTACAGTTTTGGAGTTGATAACCGTGCCGAAAGAAAATAAAAGCGAAACGATTTTTATTCGTGTTACGCCAAAAGAAAAAGAAAACTTAAAGGCAAAAGCAGAACTTGCTAATTTAAGTGTATCACATTACATAGTTGCTTTGTCGGAAGAACGAAAACTTGTCGTCAATGAAAAAATCCCTAACCTGTTGCTTGAAATAACTCGCATAGGTACGAACATCAATCAGATTGCCCACGTTGCGAATTCTCAAAAATTCGTAACCACCAAACAGCTTGATGAAGTTATAAAATTGATGGGAGATGTTTCGATATATATGCAGAAAATCCTTTCCGAAATCTATAACAGCGATGAACACAATTTTAAAACTTTGGAAAGAAAGATTGATATGCTGATAGAAAGAACTGAAAAGAATGGCAACAGTTAAAGAGATTGAGCAACCTATAAAATCACAGCAGTATGTCAAGAATTCGATAGAGTACATTCTATCTCCTGAAAATAAAGACGGTGATGAAAAATGTTTCAAGTCAACTGGATTGAACTGTGACGGAAATGCTAATAGTATTGCTTTGCAGTTTTCTGTTGTTCGTATGCAGTACAGCAAAGATAATAAAAATTTAGCACACCACTATGTACAGAGTTTTTCGCCAAATGAAAAAGTCACTCCCGAACTTGCACACCAAATTGCTGTGGAACTTATGCAAAAGGTAGCACCTAATTTTCAAGTTATCATATCGACACACATTGATAAAGAACATCTCCATAATCACATCATCATAAATTCTGTGAATATGGAAACAGGTATGAAGTGGAAAGCAGATTTGAATACAAGACTTAATATGCGTGATGAAAGTGACAGGCTGTGCAAACAATACGGACTGTCAACAATAGAAAAGAAAACAGGTCTGCGTGGCATAGACCAAAAGACACAGAAACTTGCAGAGAAAGGTCAATCTTGGAAAGTAGATTTGTGCAAGGCTCTTGATGAAGTCACAAGCCTGTGCAACAGAAAAGATAATTTCATTCATTATATGGAAGTCAAAGGCTTTAAGATCACTCGTTACGGAGAAAAGGATATAACTTTTCAGAAAATAGGAGAAACCAAAAAAATTCGTGCAAGCACACTTGCACAACAATTCGGAGATGTTTATACAAAAGAAAATATCGAAAAGAAAATGAGCATTTACAGACTGCCTAAATTGTCCGAGCATTCTCCCTCTCCTAAAAAGAAAAAAGTACAATCTCCCTTTATCAGCGAATTTGAAAAATTTGAAAAGGATTACTTTTCAAAAAATCCCCCTCTTGCCAAAATCGTTGAAACGCAAAAATTTCAAAATCATATAGAAAGTTCTTCAAGACCATTGCATACATTGCTGTCAGTTATCTTTCATCTGTTTTTCAGACGCAGGAGAAGAAAAATGTTTGACAGGAAATATAGGAAATTAAAGAAACACGGTGCATATCAAACTGCATATAAAAAGTATGTGCCGACACTGGAAGAACAGGTCAGACGTATAGAACAGTTACAGAGAACGGCAGGCAACATTCCTTATAAGCAACTGATTTCCTCGCAAGGAGAAATTTACAAGGTAGCTATTCCGTTAAGTTCAGTTCCAAAGTTATATGCCTATAACTTTTTCTTTTCCGCAAGACTTTTCAAAGACAAGGCAATGGTGACAATCAAGGAGAAAGACAAATATTTGTTGCAAATGGCTTTGGGAATTGCAAATATACAATCTCTTGAAGAACATAACGAATATTACAAACCGAAGTCCGATTTTGCAGAGATGAAAGAAAGGGCAAAACTTATCGGAAGTAAAATTGAATATTTGATGATAGAGCCTGAACAGCTTGAACTTCTGAAAGATGAAACAGACAGATTTATACAATTTGATGTTGGTGAAAAAATCCGTTTGGTGTTTCTTGAAGAAAACAAAAACTTTATTCTTCGTTCACTTTATCCCGACAAGTACAAAGCAAATGATTTGTTTTCGGTCAGCAGAAATTCAAAAGTCAATACAAGACTTAAATCTGAAATTCTGCTTGGCGGTCAGAAAATGATGTACCGTACTTTGTCAAG
>ONIF01000415.1 GCA_900317795.1 uncultured Eubacteriales bacterium
TCCTCGCACGGAAAGCAGCCCTCACAGTAAGGATCATCATTGTACCAGTGAGTATTGTCCGAATGTATCAGGCGGTTGCAGTCCGTACAGCGATTGTATCTTTCATTATAGCAATCTCTGCAAATTTCGATATGTCCGTCACTGACACGCTCTTTAAGCAAAAATTTTTCTCCGCAGTATTCACATATAAAAGTTTCTTTGTCCATTTTATTTAAACCTCTCATTCTGTAAAATAAGAAAAGAGAAAATACACCTCACGGGCATATTTTCTCTTTCTGTCGTTATGTGCCGAAATCGGCTTATTCACCTATCATTGTCAAAAATTCATCTTCCGTAATGGTCTTGATACCCAAAGCATTCGCCTTTGTGAGTTTGCTGCCGGGCTTTTCACCAACCAAAACATAATCCGTCTTTTTGCTTACGGAACTTCCGCATTTTGCACCAAGACTTTCGATTTTAGACTTAATACCCTCTCTGGTGAAATTCACAAGGGCACCTGTCGGAACAATAGTCAAACCAGCAATCGAAGATTTCTTGATTTGTGCAGGCTTGCAGATGTTCAGTTCGTTAAGCAAATTCTGCCATTCTTCAAAGTTGTTTTGGTCTGCAAACCACGCTGTCAGATTTTCCTGCATGGTCTGTCCGAAATCGGGCAGTACAGTGAAATCGTAATTTTCCCTGACAGCCTTTGTAAATGCTTCCGCATCGCCGTTGAAGTGCTTGGAAATTTCTTTACCGGCAGAACGTCCGACCATAGGGATTCCGAAAGCTGCAATTACTCTGTCAAGAGTGGTATTTCTGCTTTTTTCGATAGCCGCCCACATCTTGTCAAACGCTTTCTGACCGAAACCTTCCAGCCTGATAATATCTTTTTCGTAATGCTTCAACTGATAAATGCTTGCAATATCGTAAAGGAAAGTTTCCTTCCACAGCTTTTTGAGAGTTTCCTCGGATAAGCCGTCAATGTTCAGGTAGTCCTTTTTGCAGGCATGAACAAGAGAAAGAATTTTCCTTGCATCGCAGTTTTTGTTGTCGCAGTACAAAAAGCGGTTGTTGTCGGTTTCCTTGATTATCAGCTTGTTTCCGCAGCAGGGGCAGGTATCGATAAGCTGATATGTACCCGATTGCGTGACGTTACGCTGAATTTGCGGAATGATCATGTTTGCCTTGAACACTTCTATTTCGTCACCGACACCGAATTTGAAATCGTCAAAATAATTGATATTCGGTATCAATGCACGGCTGACAACGGTGTGAGCAATTTCAATCGGATCAAACATAGCCGTCATGCTGACAACACCTGTTCTTGTGGTTTTATAGTCAATTCCACGAAAAATCGTCGTGTACAGCTCATCACTCCACTTATAAGCGATAAGATTATTATTGTGGTGAGAATTGCCGCCAAGAGATTTTCCGTATTCGATGAAATCATACTCAAAAATCAGTCCGTCAACAGGATAAATGCAATCTTTGGGATTCATTGACTCAATAAGATGTTCGATTTCTTTCTCTGTATAATTTTTTGCTGACGGAATATAACGGCAATACAACTGGTGAACGGTCTGAAATCCGTTTTTATGGAGAAAATCCATTTGCTCGGACTTTGTTCCGAAATTCTCGGCAGAACCTTCATTCATGGAAAATGCAATAAAATGCAGTTCTCTGATGACAGCATTGGTATCAAGCTGTCTTACAGAACCGCTTGCAAGGTTGCGGGGATGTCCGCATGACTTGCCTTTTTCCGTCAAATCTTCCTTGATATTCTCAAAATCCGCCCACGAAAGCACACATTCGCCACGAAGTACAATTTTATCCTGATACGGGATTTTTACAGGTACATCGGAAATACAGCGAATTTGTGCAGTGACATCTTCACCGACAGTTCCGTTTCCTCTTGTGATAGCCCTTTGCAGTTCACCCCTGTCGTATTCAAGCACAATCGTCAAGCCGTCGAGTTTATAAGTGATAATAACTTCCTGTTCACCCACGAATTTCAGCAAGTCCGAAAAACTTTTGGTTTTCTGGGCTGAAAGCATGGGTTCCGTGAAAGTTACCTTTTCAAAGCCGTCAAGCAATTCACCCTGTACTTTTTGCGTAGGCGAATCACTCAATACAATGCCTGTTTCTTTTTCAAGCATTTCAAGCTGTTCATACATGACGTTGTAATCTCTGTCGGACATGATAGGCTCGTCAAGCTGATAATAAGCGTAGTTTGCCTTTTTGAGCTGTTCAAT
>ONIF01000414.1 GCA_900317795.1 uncultured Eubacteriales bacterium
CCACGAACAGGCAGACCAAAAGCAGAAAATCCCAAAGATATTCGATACAGTATAAGATTAGATGCTGAAACTGAAATCAAACTTCAGAAATATTGTGAAGAACATGGAATAACAAAAGGTGAAGCGATAAGACGGGGAATACATTTGCTTTTGGGTGAAAAGAAATAGTGCAAACCGCCACCCTACCAAAAGTTACGATTTACACTATTCAAACAGACAGAAAAATCTATCTGAAATCTATTGTACATCAAATAGACTTTTCTGTCAATCAAGAACGAAAGGAATTTTGATGTATGGACATGGAAAAGTTTTTTGACATCAACAGCTATTCGGAAAAGAATATGCCGTTGATATGTGAATTGTATGAAAAGGTAAGCGAAAACTACTTTTGGGAAAAATCCGATGATTACAAAAATGTGGAACACAAAAATGTGTTCAATGACGTTGAAACCGAATTGCTTGAAAAAATGTTTGCTGAATATACCGACCAACTTCACGTTATGACAAGAGAGTGGTTCAATATCGGCTTTCGCCTTGGTGCAAGTCTTGTAATGGAAGTTTGCGGAAGATAAAAAACAGTCGGCAGAGTGAAAATTCTGCCGACTGTGATTTTTTTACTTGAAGTAGTTGACACCGCTTTCAAAGATTTTCTGGTCTTTTTCAAAGGGTACGTTGAAATAGAGGTTGTCGCCTTTACGTTCGGAATGTCCCATTTTGCCGAGAACACGTCCATCGGGACTTGTAATACCCTCTATGGCACATATAGAGCCGTTGGGATTGTATTCAATGTCACAAGCCTGCTTTCCGTCAGGTGAAACATACTGAGTTGCAACTTGACCGTTTTCAATAAGAGTTTTGAGAACGTCATCATTTGCGACAAATCTGCCTTCACCGTGTGAAATCGGTACAGCAAATATATCGCCTGCATTGACGGACGAGAACCACGGAGATTTCACGGAAGTAACTCTTGTATAAGCCATTCTGGAAATATGTCTGCCGACAGTGTTAAATGTCAAGGTCGGGGAATTTTCCTTAATATCCGTAATTTCGCCGTAGGGCACAAGACCGAGTTTAATAAGTGCCTGGAAGCCGTTGCAGATACCCAACATCAAGCCGTCACGGTTTTTGAGAAGTTCATTGACAGCCTCTGAAACTCTGGGATTACGGAAAGTGGTTGCAATGAATTTACCCGAACCGTCAGGCTCATCACCGCCTGAGAAACCACCCGGCAACATTATCATTTGAGATTCATTGATAAGTTTAACCATTTCGGCAATGGTTTCTTCAATGGCATTGGGTGTAAGGTTGCGTACAACGAGTAATTTCGGCTCTGCACCTGCCTTGACGAATGCACGGGCTGTATCAATTTCGCAGTTTGTACCCGGGAATACAGGAATGAATACTTTGGGTTTAGCGGTCTTGATAACAGGGGAAGATGTATTTCTTTCTGTATAGAGCGGAATTTCAATCTGATTTTCGGGGCAGGGGGCTTTGACGGGGAATACACCCTCCAATTTTCCTGTCCATTCTTCAATGAGTTCATCTATGGAAAGTACAGCACCGTTTACAGTGATATTGCCGTCATTGGTAGTTGTGCCGAGTTCGTATGAAAGCACGGAACTGTCAAGAGTAGTGCCGTCAGCGAGTTCAACGACAAGTGAACCGCTCAAAGGTGCAAACAGTTCGTCATGTGTCAATTCTTTTGCAAATTGGAAGCCGATTTTATTACCGAAAGACATCTTTGCAACCGTAGCCGCTGCACCGCCCTCTTTTATAACGGAAGCAGCTAATACTTTACCGTCATTCATAAGTGCATAAACGGCTTTATACATCTCTTTGAGTTTGTCCCAATCGGGCAGAAGTGCCTTTTTATCTTCGGGAACGGGGATATAAATAACCTTTGAATTGGGCTTTTTAAATTCGGCAGAGATTGTTTTAGACGCTTTTGTCATAGCGACTGCAAAGCTGACAAGTGTGGGCGGTACGTCTAAATCTTCAAAAGAGCCTGACATACTGTCTTTACCGCCAATAGAGGGCAGTCCCATTTTAATTTGAGCCACAAGAGAGCCAAGCAAAGCAGCGGCAGGCTTGCCCCAACGTGACGGCACATCATGCAGACGTTCAAAATACTCTTGGAAAGTCAGTCTTGCCGTGAGGGGATTTGCACCGATAGCAAGGAGTTTTGAAAGTGATTCCGTAACGGCATAAGCGGCACTGTGGAAAGGACTCCATCTT
>ONIF01000413.1 GCA_900317795.1 uncultured Eubacteriales bacterium
AAAAACAACCCTCCTTTAATTTTTTTAGATGTCTTTTGACTTCCATAAAGTAAATGTCAAAAAAATTTTAAAACAGTAAAAGTGCGTGACGGCAGAAAAATGTTTCCTATCTATATTGTGAATTTGTGAAATATGTGATATTATTTGAATATAAGGATGTGTTGTAATGGAACTTATTGAAAAATATGAAGAAGGAATTCATGATTTAGAATTCTTTTCTGCTGATTTCAAAAACGGCAGTATGATGATTGATAACAAGCAATACCCTATTGGCTATATAAGCTGTTGTGCCGCAAATATTTCAAAGGAAAAAATGGACAGGCTTGTGATTTATGGCGGTATGATGAAACAATGTTATTTCAGAATGAAATATTTTGGGTATGACCATAAAGAGTATCGTGATATATATGCAATGGCAAAAGAAACGCTTGGAATGATGAAAGAATATCGGGTTTTCGATTGTTTTGACTTTGACGGAACTTTGAAATTACTGGAAAAATGTTTCGGAGAAAAAAGCCTTGATGAATATGAGGAACTTATTTTTATGAAAGAACAGATAAGCAAACAAAAAATAGAAAAGCCTGATGAAAAAACTGTTTTTCGTATGGTCAGTATTGAAAAGAAAATGAAGATGGCTCAGATGATTATCTCTGCATTTTCTTATGCTGCTGTTGATACAGCAAATTTTTCTACTATTGTACAAAACTTTGTTGATAAAATCATGGAAAAAGATGCCCGTCAAAAATCCGAGCTTGCCAAAACAGCTTTTGAATTTTTCAGTGATGAAACGATGATGTATTTTTTTGAACAGTCGAATCCGTCAAAAAATGATATGAAAGGCTTTTCAATCAGTTCAAGACAGATAACAGTTCCTGTTGTCATAGAGTCGGACGGAGATTTTGTTCTTCTGAAAAGGGTTTATTTTGAACGGCTGATGGACTTTTATGTAGCAGACTTGTTTGAAGGACTGTCGGCAGGACATTATTTATGGAAATGCAAAGTATGCGGAAGATTTTTTTTAATGCAGAGTGCTTACAAACAGCTTTATTGCAGTGAAGTAAACCTGGAATACGGTGTACCGTGTTCGCATATTGCCAAGCACCCTGAAATCACACAAGAAAAAATGAAGAAACAGAAAAAATCGGACAGTCCTTATTATGTGTTGTGGAAAAAAAGAGCGAATTCCATCAGAAAAAATAAAAGCCTCGGCAAATATGATGAAGTCATATCGGCAAAGGCAAAAAAATTGATAGATGATTATTTTGACAGAACAAGCTATGATTTTGATTATGCAAAAACACAGTATATGAGTGATATGGAACTGTCAAAAATATATGAGGAGGCTGTAAAAAATTAAAGGAATGAGAATATATAGACTTGATTATGAACCGGACAGGCTCGATGATTTTAACGAATATTTTGTTCGTTACCGTGAAACAGGAAATATAAATTATTTCAA
Organism: uncultured Eubacteriales bacterium; assembly: GCA_900317795.1. Taxonomy (GTDB): domain Bacteria; phylum Bacillota; class Clostridia; order Oscillospirales; family Acutalibacteraceae; genus UBA1213. Next base: position 1,460 of record ONIF01000413.1, read on the forward strand.
TGAATTTCTGTATTTTTACGAACCGACACTTGAAAAATATATCAATAATTTTTTGAGGCATTATTCTCTTTCATCTGACAGGGCAGAAGATTTGAAACAGATTTTTTCTTCTGTATTGTGGTCGGAAATTCAAAGTTATCATTCCGAAATACCATTGCTGCAAATAATAAAATACAAAGTGTGGAAAGCATGGCATGAATATGTGGGAAAATGTTGCGGAAATGTTTCTGTAGACAGTTATTACCGTTATGAAATGATGAGAAAGACAGCTTTTCTTTTTTCTCGGTATTTCAAGGGAAATAATTTTCAAGAGTGTATCGGGCAAATAGCAAAAGAACTTTCCGTTTCCGAAAAAACAGTAAAAAACTATCTTTGCTCTTCCGAGGGTTTTATTCAAACGAACAACATTGATATTGATGATCCGTCCAGTGAAGATTTGATAAATAAATTGCATAATGATACAGATTGTTTATCTCCCGAACAGATTGTTTTCAAATACGAACAAAAGGAAAAATTGATTTCGGCATTGCAGAGTTTAAAACCTAAAGACAGACGATTGATTGAAATGGTATTTGGGATTTCATGCGATGATTTGAGCGAAACGGAAAGAAAAACAATTCGTGAGGCATCTTTGCTGATAGGAATGACCACCGATGGTGCAGAAAAAAGATTGAAAAATATCTTTAAAATATTAAAAAATGATGTACGATAATTTATACACAAAAGTATGCGATATTGAGAATGTGTTGTTCAACAGAATAGATGGTGCATTTATCTTATCAG
>ONIF01000412.1 GCA_900317795.1 uncultured Eubacteriales bacterium
TCTAAATTTCAAAAGAGGATAGTTAAAAAATATATGTTTGACAGTGATGATGAATTACCGCATAATGTATTATCCGTATATTTTATTAACAGGAAAAAATGCAATAACTTTATAAACGTAGGAAGTGCGGTATTATATCATCATTATCATAAAATTTCACCTTTGAATATATTATTGAACAATCAAGACAGAATTGCAGATGAATTGGAATCGATAGGCGGAATTGATGATATTGATGAGGTGTTTGACGATATAGAAGATTTGACGGACAATATAGGAAAGTTACTCAGAGATAAAGCAGAGCAAAAGAAAAATTTTATTTTATTGAAAGGCTTTTTGCATAAATGCGATTACAGTGCAAGTGCTGGAATTGAATGTGAGCGTGAAAATAACTTTCTTTCGGGCATTATGACTGAGTGGGAAAATGAAAACACTTTGAGGAATTTGCAGAAATTCTGCCTTGAAAACAATCAGGGTGATATAATTGCCACTGCCCCCACAGGCATGGGAAAAACAGAAGCAGGATTATTATGGTGCGGAAATCATAAATGCTTTTTTGTACTGCCGTTAAAGACCGCCATCAATGCCATGTATAAGCGTATGAAAATTTTAGTGGGGGAGGAACATTATAAAAATCGTGTCGGTCTGCTCCATTCCGATACCAAAACGGTATATTTAAATGAAGAAAAATCGGGTACACTCGATGATTTATTTGATTACATCAACAGGACAAAACAGCTTTCCATGCCCATAACGGTATGCACCCCCGACCAGATATTTGATTTTGTGCTGAAATATCCGGGATATGAATATAAACTTGCCACTGCCTCTTATTCACGATTTATCATAGATGAGATACAGGCTTATGACCCCGAACTGCTTGCAGCGGTCATTTACGGTATCAAGCTGATAAAGCAAATGGGCGGTAAAATAGCCGTACTTACTGCAACACTTCCGCCATTTGTACATGAGGAATTGAAGAATATATTGGGCGAATGTCCCGACAGGGATTTCTCAGATGACGGCACTACAAGGCATAATGTGAAAATCTATCAAAAAGCGATGTGTGCGGAGGATATTATTGATGTCATAGATGACGTCAAATGCGGCAGCGTGAAAAAATTCCTTGTTGTATGCAATTCGATAGATACCGCCAATGAGATATTTTCCAAACTTGCAGAGCGTTATAAATCAACCGAAATAAAGGTCAATCTTTTTCATGCAAGGTTTATCAAGAAAGACAGAAAAGACAAAGAAGAAGCCATTCTTTCGGCTTCCCAAAGCGATACGGCTGAAATATGGGTTTCGACATCTGTTGTAGAGGCAAGTCTGGATATAGATTTTGACATACTTTTCACGGAACTTTCGGAGTTGTTTTCACTGTTTCAGCGTATGGGCAGAGTGAACAGGCGTGGACTTAAATCCTTTGAGCAAACTAATTGCTATGTTTATACGGAATTGCAGGGAAACGCCAAAAAATATAATATGTATGACAAGGATTTGCACGGTTTTTCCAAAGAAGCGGTTATGAGTTTCGGGGAGGGTGTCATTGACGAAAAAGTCAAGCATGATTTGATAGAAGAATATTTCTCATGTGAGAAAGTCCGTAAAACAGACTTTTTCGATAAATATCAAAAGGCTTTTAAAGACTATGAAGAATTATATGATTATTTCAATAAAGACAGGTCTGAGGGTTTAAGAAAAATATCATCTTATAATGTCATTCCGTTGAGCGTATATGAGGAAAATAAAGCAGAAATTGAAAATGCCGTCAAGACGATTTCGGCAGGAAAAGATGTTTCTGTTGATGACAAAATCAAAGCACAAGATACCATCAATCAACTGACGGTTCCTGTTTCGACTTATCAGTTTAAGAACCATGTGTGCAGAAAATATACGAATTATAAAGATATATTTGTTGTAGAGGAATGTGAATATAATGAAACAGGTTTAGTATTTATTAAAAATGTTAAAGAGGATGATTATAAAAATCCATTACACACATAAACGCAGTATTGACAATATCAAGATAATTTGATATTATCATATCAGTGCTGTGCTTTCCAATCTATCCATCTTGGAATGTAAAAGATAACATGATAAACAGCCTTATATCTTTTGTCAACTTTCAAATCTATCCATATTGGAATGTAAACGGACGCAGACGAGCAGGTCGATTATGACAAACTGTCTTTCAAATCTATCCATATTGGAATGTAAAGTATCATAACGCATGTCAGAGCAACACTGG
>ONIF01000411.1 GCA_900317795.1 uncultured Eubacteriales bacterium
CAAATACCTTAATATTATACCACATATATGAAAATAATTCAACATTTTTATATAAGCAAAAAAAAGAGGGGATGTAAAAAAAGTCCCTAAAAACGAAGAGGATCTCAGGTAATGAGGTCCTCTTCTCCGTTTTGGGAATATTTTTAAATTTTTTGCAAGAAAAATGGCTGAACCTGTAGCGGAATCAGCCATTTAGTGGTATAATATAAATATGAAAAACCAGTTTACCACTGATGTATATTATACACCAATTCAAATGAAAATTCCAGTGGATTTAGAAAAAATAATTGAAATTTCTGATCCGATTTATACATTCAACGAATTGATGAATAAAATCGACCTGAAAAAATATTTTGTTGGGAAAGGAAACAGAATGGGTCGTCCGAGATTTGATTCTATCAAGATGTTGAAGATCATACTTTTTGCTTTTATGGACAACGGCTATGCTTCAGTAAGAAACATTGAAAAGCTATGTAAAACAGATATCCGTTTCATATGGCTACTGGATGGAACAGAAGCTCCTACTCACATGACGGTTTCCAACTTTATCAATGACTATCTGATAGATGGTATTCAGAATGTTTTTAATGACATTAACAAGGTAATATTTGAAGCTGAAAATGTTGATCTTAATCATGTATATATAGACGGCACAAAGATTGAAGCTAACGCAAATAAGTACACATGGGTATGGAAAAAAGCCTGCATTACCAGCAGAAACAGGGTATTCACATACCTTACTCAGTTGATAAACGAGATAAATCAAAATGATTTAATGCTTCACAATGTAGAAATAGGCACAAGAGATGAATACACTGTTGAATACTGCGAGTATATATTAAAACAATACACTAAACTTTTGAGCATTAATACAAGCTCATTTGTTCATGGCAGCGGTAAAAGAAAGACCCCGGTACAGAGACATTACGAAAAACTTGAAGAGTATATAAAACGGCTAAAAAAATACTCAACACACATTAAAACCTGTGGAGAGACAAGAAACAGCTATTCCAAGACAGATCATGATGCTACATTTATGAGAATAAAAAGAGACTACATGGGAAATGATCAGTTACTTCCGGCATATAACCTGCAGCTAGGGATATGTGATGAATACATAGCAGTATTAGATGTAAAGCAATATGCCTCGGATATGGACTGTTTTGTTCCTCTTATGGAACGATTTAAAGAGACATATGGATTTTATCCGGAATATCCTGTTGCGGATGCCGGATACGGAAGCTACAATAACTATCTTTACTGCGAACAAACAGGAATGAAGAAGTACATGAAATTCACAATGTTCAAGAAAGAAACAACGGATAAAAAATACAAAAACGATGAATTCAGAGCAGCGAATTTCAAGAGTAATGAAGCCGGAGACTTGATTTGCCCCAACGGCAGGAAATTCATATATCTTTACGATAAGCCTGTAAGAGGTAATAAATACGGGCGCACAGAAGAATATTATCAATGTGAAGATTGCAGTGATTGTCCGTATAGCGAAAAATGCCGGAAGGGAACAAATAACCGAACGATCAGAATGAATGAAGAATTAACGGCTATACATAAGGAAGTCATAGAAAATCTTGAATCGACGCAAGGTGCGCTATTAAGGATGAATCGAAGTATTCAAGCCGAAGGCGCATATGGTATCATAAAATGGGACAGAGCATACAAACGAGCACGAAGAAGAGGGTTAAAATCGGTAATTTTTGAATTCACCGCAATATGTTGCGGTTTTAACCTGTACAAATACCATTTGAAAAAGCAAAAGGCGTTGCTTGCAGCTTGACAAAAAAAGATTTCAACTCACAAAAAACGGCTCAGAATAAAGGGCTTTATTTGTGATGCGGTAAAACGCGAGAAAAAACGCAATATATTCCCAAAACGAGAAGAGGACCTCATTACCTGAGATCCTCTTCGTTTTTAGGGACTTTTTTTACATCCCCTTCAGACTGTCGACAAAATGGTCACAAGTGAAATCGTTTGTGACCATTTTTATCATTAAGCTCGATCAGTCCATTTATCATTTATTGCAGCCTGCTCATTTTTCATACCCCTCATAGTAATATGACTGTTCTATTCCCTTGAAAATCATCTCGCGGTCATTGACCTTATCCGTTAAATGCGGCTGTAACAAAAATCTCAATTCAAGATCATTTATCGGGCTTCGCTCCATTGCCGAAAGGTATTCGTCCTTATCTATCTCCGCCCAATCAACCATTTTTCCAAGGGATTTTTTTAACATCATATCAAGCCATA
>ONIF01000410.1 GCA_900317795.1 uncultured Eubacteriales bacterium
CATCAATCGCTTTTGAAAACATTTCTAACTTTTCTTGTTTAGCTTTCAATTCTTGGTTGATTTCTTCCGTTTCTTTTTCGGCTTTTTTTACTGCTCTTGCCACTATATTCCATTCTTCGCTAATTATTTCATCTGCTTTTTCTACTCTTTCGGCAGTCGCTTTTAAATCAATCGCTTTTTTGTATGGAAGAATAGCTACACCAAGCGTATTTTTAATTTCAGTATCTTTGGCTTGTTCTGCTGTCAACACTTCTCCTTTTACGTTTTTCAGTCTTTTTTCCAATTTATCGACTTGTCTTTGTCTTTTGTCACGTTCTCTCGTTAATCTTTCAATTTCCAAATTCAAGTTTTCTAATTGTTCTCTCTGCCATTCCAAATTTTCTTGTTCTTCTTTTGCTTGTTGCATCGCCTTGACTTTTTCACTTATTGCTAAATCCGTTTGTTGTTCGGCTAATTGTCGCTCTTGTTCCATTTGATTTATGTCTGCCTGTACTTGTGCTTTAAATTTGTATCTTTCGGTATCAAGATGTTTTATTCCCTCTATGCGTGGGTGTTCTACTTCAACGCTGAATGAATTGCACCATTTTTCAAGTTCTGCATTCTCACGTCTTTCCCATTTGATTTGTGCCGTTTCTTTGCCCTCTTTGGTAAAGCCTTGCTGTCCGAGAGCCTTTACTAATGCCGTTTGGGTGTTCATACCATTAACATAACCTGTTGCAACGGGTACATAGTCTATGTGAACGTGTGGGACACCATCTTCATCAGCGTGATAGTATGCACCAATCAATTCTAAATTTGGATTTCGTTTTTTCCACCCATTATAGAACGCACGAAGAATATAATAGCCTTTTTCTTCATCAACCGTATTATCACGATTACCAACGGCTACAATCATTTCATATACAGGGTGTTTCATCTTATCATTGCAGATGTGGCGGTAATAGTCCTTAATCTTTCTGTCGGAACGTTTCTGCTTGTTGTTGTATTCTTCCAATGCTTGACCGAAAAGGCGATTGTATGCGTCACGAGGTTTTTCATCGTGCCATATTTCAAATTTGCCGTTAGGTCTGATGTGTGGCTCTTTGCTGACAACTTTGGGATTTCGTATGTTATGTTCCCTTGCAACAGCAGAACCGTTATGCGTGCTGATGGTTACTCCCATTGACTTCACTCCTGTTCGTTTGTGTGGTATTGTGGCGGTAAGTTTATGATATAATCATACACCAACGAACACCGATTGTCAATGGGAGTAACCCAATACTGATTTCGACACATACGTATCAAAATCAGTATTGGGCAAGGGGGGACACCCCCCTTGACTCCCCATTGTAGCCACCACTTTATCTTTCTTCTTCTGCTTTTTTTCTCTCCTCACTTGTTGTTGTTTTTTACGGAACAGGGAAAAAATAAATTTGTTGGTGGCTATTTGTTGCATACCGAAAACAGTTTTGTTTCTTCTTGACAAAACACTATCGGTATGTTATATTTTTATGTAACACATATATAACACGTTGTATTGTAACACATAACACGAAAAATATTTTTTAGGAGGGTAAGTTATGGAAGAATTAAAAACAAGGTCTTTTAGGGTATCGGAGGAAGTATCGAGCAAGTTAAAAGAACTTTGTGAGCATTTCGACAATCAGAACTCTGCATTATCTGCATTGCTTAATGCTTATGAAGTACAGAACGCAAAAGCAATATTGACAGATAGAGAAACCGACATAGCTGATTATGACACGCATATACAGGCTATTCAGAGTGCTTTTTTGAGGTCTTTGGAATTGAATGAAAATGCCGAAAAGCGTATAAAAACCGAGTTTATCAATCTGCTGAACAGCAAAGACCAGACCATAGTACAGTTGCAGACGGAAAAGGCACAAGCTGATGAACAAGTCGAGAAATATAAGTCAGCATACGGCAATCTGATTACTTCTACCGAAGAAAAGATACAGGCTATGCAGACACAAGTATCAGAGAGCGAAAAAACTTTGCAGAGTGAGAGAGAAAGAGCCAGCACCGAGCAGAAAGCAAGAGAACAAGCTGAAACCATATCAGCAATGTTGTCTGAACAAGTGGAACAGCTTAAAAAGCAAGTTTCTGATTTGACCGAAAAGGCATATCAAGCTGATGAATTTTACAATCAGTTGACAAAATTACAATCTGCATATTCGGAAAAAGAGAAAGAGCTTGCAAATGCCGAAATAGCAAAAGAAACAGCCGTCAAATATGCCATAGCCGATACAGCAGGTAAATATCAACGCAA
>ONIF01000198.1 GCA_900317795.1 uncultured Eubacteriales bacterium
CCTCCATTTTATTTTATTATCCCCGAAAATTCACAAGTTATCCGTTAAAAGCATATTATATAATAAAAAACAATGAGGTGAATTGTTATGGAAAAGCCTCTTATTATGGTATCATCAGTCACTTATGCCATGAAAGGCAAACAAATTTTAAATAATGCAGGCATTCGCTGCGAAATAGAGAGAACTCAAAAACGAGATGTAAAAAACGGCTGCGGATATAGTCTTTATGTTCCCCAAAATGCAGATGAGGCTGAAAAAATTCTCAAAGAAAACAATATAAAAATAATAGGTCGCTCAGAAAGGAGTAACCAAAAGTGATATATCTCGATAACTCCGCAACGACTTATCCAAAGCCGCTTAAAGTCCGTCAGGCTGTGGCAAATGCCATGCAAATGTCTGCCAATCCGGGACGCAGCGGTCACGATTTCTCTATTAAAGCCTCTGAAGAAATCTTTAAAACTCGCAGCACCGCTGCAAAATTTTTTAATTTCTCCAAAGAAGAAAATATTATCTTCACCCTCAACTGCACAACGGCTATCAACATCGTTCTCAAAGGCATTTTAAAAAACGGTGACCATGTTGTCGTTTCATCTCTTGAACACAATGCCGTTATGCGACCTCTTGAAAAACTCACTCAAAAGGGTGTTTCCTATACAGTTGCAGAGGTTTTTCCCTGTGACAATGACAAAACAGTAAATTCTTTTCGAAATGCCATCAACGGCAAAACCAAACTTATCATCTGCACCCATGCTTCAAATGTATGGGGAATTAAACTGCCTATCGAAAGAATTTCTGCACTTGCACATGAATACGGTGTACTTTTTGCGACAGATACCGCACAAAGTGCAGGCGTTATTCCCATTGACCTCGACAACACCAATATTGACTTTCTCTGCACCGCAGGGCATAAAGGTCTTTACGGTCCTATGGGTACGGGTATGCTTATCATTTCGGGAAATACCATTCCCGATACTCTCATTGAGGGCGGTACGGGGACAAACTCCATTTCATTTCAACAGCCCGATGAACTTCCCGAACGGTTTGAAAGCGGTACTCCCAATTACAGCGGTATCGTCGGACTTCGGGCAGGCATGGAATTTGTCACAAATAAAAAAATCGAAAATATTTCCAAACATGAGTTTATGCTGATAAAGCACCTTTATAAAGCACTTGCAAAAATCCCCAAAGTAAAATTATATCTTCCCGAACCCGATGAAAAATACTTTGTTCCGATACTTTCTTTCAATATTGACGGCTTGGACAGCGAAAATGTATCTTCTTTTCTGAATAAAAACGGCATAGCTGTACGTGCGGGACTTCATTGCAGTCCTATGGCTCACAAAATGATGAATACTCTCGAAACGGGTGCTGTGAGAGTTTCTCCCTCCGTTTTTACAAAGCTTTCCGACATTGACTATTTCATTCATACTATAAAAAAGCTATAAAAAAATCGAATGGGAAATGATATATTTTCCCATTCCTTTTTTATATTTTTTATGAAAAAACTGTTGAATAAATTTTTCAATGTGTTAAAATAGAAACAGAAAAAAAGAGGGGGAAATATATTTTGTGGTCTGTCATTGTAGATGTTTATAACTGGTTTACCGCACTTATGCTCAGTTTCAGGGCTACCGATGTACTCGACATTCTTGTCGTGGCTTTTATTATATACAATGTAATAAAAATTGCCCGTGAAACAAGAGCCGAACAGCTTTTAAAAGGTATTCTCATACTTCTTGTCGGTTTTACCATATCGCAAATATTCAATTTAAAAATGCTTAATGCCCTTTTTACTTCCTTTTTCCAATTCTCAATGCTTGCAGTTCTTATTGTGTTCCAGCCCGAACTCAGAAGTGCTCTTGAACACATTGGCAGAAGTAAAATTTCAGGCTACTGGAAAGTGTTTTCATCAGGCAATTTTGAAGAAGAAAGCAATATAAAGCAAATTAAAAGAACAATAAACTGCGTTGTGGAAACCGCAAATAATTTCCAGAAATCCAAAACAGGGGCTCTCATTGTCTTTGAGCGTCAGACAAAATTGGGCGATATTATAGATACAGGCACTATTGTCAATGCCGAACCGTCTGTTCCAATGATTGGAAATATTTTCTTTAACAAAGCACCCCTGCATGACGGGGCTATGGTTATTCGTGACGGGAAAATTTATGCGGCAGGCTGTATTCTTCCGCTTACAAAAAACAACAGCAGTGTCAGCGTTGACCTCGGCACACGCCACAGAGCTGCTCTCGGTCTGAGTGAAAACAGTGATGCCGTCATAGTTGTTGTTTCGGAGGAAACAGGCACTATTTCCGTTGTGCTTAACGGTGTTATTTCAAGAAACTATACAAGAGAATCCCTTAACATCACTCTTGAAGAACTTCTTGTCCCGAAACCGCCCGAAAAAAGTGAACGTATTCCCATTATACCCGTTATAAAGAAAGGCAGAAAAGATGAAAAAGAAAATAAGTAAATTCAGACTCGGAAAACTTTTTTACAATGACAAGTTTGTGATGTGCTTTTCTATACTTCTCGCTTTTATATTCTGGCTGTACGTCGCTTCTACAACTCAAGAGGCTTCTGTGTTTACCGTCACGGATATTCCTGTAACTTTACCCGAACTTACTCACGAACTTAAATATTTCAATGCAGACGGCATTAAAGCGGAAGTCAGAATTTCAGGAAATGCCCTCGTTGTCGCTACCGTCACAAGTGACGATATTTACATAACCGCAAATGATACAAGCTTTATTACTCAGCCCGGAAATTATACTCTTGACCTTGTGCCTAAAAAAAGCGGTATGAAAATGGATTACAGCTTTGACTCCACTCCCACTCCCTCAAGCCTTAACGTCTATGTTGACAGAATTGCAGAACCAAGAGAAATTGAAATTACGGACAAAATAAAAGTATCTTCCGTTGATGAAAATTCCTATGCCTCCGCAACCATGCTCTCTCAGCAGACTGTAAAAGTTTCGGGTGCCGAATCCGTCGTAAACAGCATTGCACAAGTCTGTGCAGAATATGAGTTCCAATCAACTCTTTCTCAAACTACCGTTGTTTCTGCACCTCTTGTTTTCTATGACAGCGACGGTAAAAAAATAGATACAAAATACATCACCTCCGATGTTGTAAAAGTTGATGCAACCGTACCTATACTTAAAGTAGTCAACGTGAGCATAACTCCCTCTGTCACCAATATGCCCGATACCCTTAACATATCCGACAGAATAAAAACAGAACCCTCTGTTATCAAACTTGCCGTTCCCCAAAATATGAGCAATATAACCGAAGTTCTTACCGAAAACATAGATTTCTCAAAGGTCAGCCTTACAAACAACGAATTTGAAACTTCTGTCACAATCCCCTCGGGAAGCAGAAATATTGACGGTACCGAAACTGTCAAAGTCACTTTCGACATGACGGACATGGATACAAAAACGATTTCTCTTACCAATTTCAGCATTATCAATGAAGGTCTGGACCGCAGTACATCTGTTACAACAAAAAGCCTTACCATTAAAATGATTGGCACAAAAGACCAGCTTGCTTCCATCACTGCCTCAAATGTTACTGCTGTGGTGGATATGTCGGCAAAAACTTCAAGCTTTATCGGAATGGCTGAAATGCCCGTCAGCATAAATATCAACAGCAAATTTGACAAGTGCTGGGTTTACGGCAGTTATACCGTTGATGTCACCTCCGTTCAAAAGTCCGAAGAATCTTCTTCATAGTGAGGAATGAGAAATGCAAGATACCTCTCACTCCTCGTTCCGTCAAATTTACGGTAAAAAAACAGTCCTGTCAATTATCCCGACAGGACTGCTTTTTATTCGATACTATTCGGACAGAAGCGACTTACTCACTCCACTCTCCACTCTCAACTCTCTTTAAATGCCAAGCATGGAAATTATTTCTGTTTTCGGTCTTACGCCTATTTTTGTATCAATGTGCTTTCCATCTTTGAATACCATGAGAGTCGGTATGCTCATTATGCCGAATTTCTGTGCAAGCTCCGACTGCTCGTCAACATTCACCTTGCCTACTTTCACCCTGTCGAAATACTCGTTTGCAATCTCCTCCACAACGGGTGACAGCATTCTGCACGGTCCGCACCATGATGCCCAAAAATCCAAAAGTACAGGCTCTTTTGAATTAAGCACCTCTTTTTCAAAATTCTGTTCGGTAACTTCAAAAACCATTTCTTACAATCTCCTTTATCAAATATTATTTTTTCTTCTTTTTCTTACGCTTTATCTCGGGTTCTTCCGCATATTTTACAAAAGCCTTGTAATTTATCAGTGCTTTCACAAACTGCGGGTGCTTTTCGGTAAATTCGGGCTCTTTTTCGGGGTGCTTTATAATATAATCCTCCTGCTGTTTGGCATATACGCCTGCAAGATTCAGCACACATATTATTATGTACATTATTATCGAAACTACCGCACCCGTACCTACATAGGGATAAAGTACCGCAAAAATTATTACAAGACACGCTACCGCACCTATCATACAGACAATATGCTTT
>ONIF01000197.1 GCA_900317795.1 uncultured Eubacteriales bacterium
AAGGCTATAATGTGCTATATTTCACTCTCTCAAATTAAAATTACAGCAGATTACAATGTAATTATTACAAAATGCTTTTTAGTTTTAGGAAACACGAAAATAAGTGTTGACATATCACTTAAACCATGATATACTTGAATAAAGTTGATGATTTTGATGAGTGCTTAACGATTGTCAAAGGGTGTGGGGATTTCACCACCAAGCCGATTTGTACACCCAGCAGGCGTACAAAATCTCTGCTTGCGACCTCTCACGACCTCCAAAAAAGACAAGCCCCAAGCACTCTCAAAGCCAAAAACGAAAAATGATGAAAGTGAGGTGATACGCATGATAACTGTACTAAACGAAAGCTATTACACAGTTGCCGAAGTTGCCGAAATGTTCAGAGTACACAATAACACAATTCTCGAATGGCTGAAAGAAGATTATTTTCCATCTGTAAAAATTCGCAACAGATACTACATACCTGAAGCAGCTATACAAAAGCTGATGAACGGCAAGGCAGACAAGACCACGAAAGCAGAATAATAAACCACGACAGCGAAAGAAAAGGAAGCAGGTGATAAACATGATAATTGATAAAACTCGTCAATTTGCTACTGATGAGGAACTACAAGAACTTGACAAGCTGTATCAAGAAGCACATCAATTAGAGGATAAATTTGCAGTTACACATGATATTGACGAAGAAATGAAAAATGTGTTTATAAATATTCATACAAAAATTGACTGCATTGAAAAACAGATAGAAAAACGATATATTTTATCTCTGAATGGGGATATTACGCTTATTTTGAGAGATACCAAAAACATATTAGACCATTTAACCAAAGATGATATACAGCACTCGGAAAAGGCATTTATAACTCTCATGTCAAAAAGTATAGGTGTGCCTATTGATGAAATTAGGCAAGTCAATAATATGTCCGATGATATAGCCTGTTTTTTGGCAATAGCCTCCTATGTCGTATCACAACAAAGAGCTTGTGTATATTATAAACTCGAAGCCGAAAGTATTTCAAATTTGATTTTGGAAAAAACAATACAGTTTTACCCACTGGATAAATCAAATCTCTTTACAATGATACGGCAAAATACGGCAACAAATACACTCTCAAAAATACACCCTAAAATCGGCAAAAATGCAGAGTTAGACATGATAACAGGTGTTGCGACTATGGAAAAAGACGGATTAACAATCACTATGCAAGAATTTAAAAAGCTAAACGTCAGAACTTCCGCTTTTATGTTGCTTGATTATGCTGTGATGTGCCTAACTGAAGCAGGTTCAAAAAAGCCTGATGTCATAATACCATTGTGCGATTACATGAAAGACCGCAATTTAACGAGTATTGAAGAAACGAGAAAACAGGTAAAAAAAGATATGGAAACGCTGTATAATATTACAATATCTTTTAAAGATAAGAAAAAAGGCGGTAAAAATTATATAGATATAAGATTACTCGGTGCAAAAGGCATTATCAAACATGATATGATTTATATGTATTTCAATGTCCCCTTTTATCAAATGCTTTTAAATTCCCCTGTTATGCCCTTATGCAAAGAAATATTTGCATTAGATACACAAAAATACCCTCATTCCTACCACCTTTTTAGAAAAATACAAGAACACAAAAACATGAACGCTGGCAAGCGTAACGAAAATATCATATCTGTAAAAGCATTACTAAACGCTGCCAACGGTATTCCACCCCCCGAAGAAGTTAAGAACAGAAATTATAAAGCAAGAATAAAAAAACCATTTGAGGATAATATGAACGCTTTACAACTGATAACATGGAAATATCAAAATGATAATCCCGATATGGATTTTGACACTTTTTTAAATTCAAATGTTATAATTGACTGGAAAAGCTATCCCGATCAGACCAAAAGACTACAAGCAAAAGCTGAAAAAATTGAAAAAATCAAGGCTAAAAAAAAGAAAAAACAGCCACAATAATTCATTTAGAAAAAGCAAGATTTCAAAATTTTTGGGGGTATCTCGGTGCAAATTGGGGGGTAGTTTGGTGCAGCCCCCCTAAAAAAGCCGCTATTCATCAGCGTTTCAGAGGTCACTTTGTGCCTAATATAACTTAATATAACTTAAGTTATAGCAAAAAACATAAATTTTTTTGCTATAACCAAAGAAACCGAGAAAAGAATAAATGTCCTCACCCCCCTCAATATCTCACAAAAAAAGGAGGTATCAAAATGTCGGAAATAGAACAGCAACAATTACTTTACACGCAAATCCTGTCGAACTTACTGCAATCAAATATGAGTGAACTTCTTGAACGCATGAACAAGGTAGAGAGCAAGCTCAAAGAATTAATCACAACTATTCAGAGCATGAAAGACTAAACTTTTTTCTTTCTCGGTTCTGAATGGCTATATGCCACGATAGAGCCACGATACAGCGATATTTTGTCGAGGAGATATAAAACTACCTTTTACCCCTTTACCCCCTCTAAAATCGCAAATAAACGGCATTACAGACGATTTTAAACGGAAAGACAAGGAAAGGAATGATAATAATTTGGAAGATTTTGAAATGATAAAGAACGACTTAAAATATTATATCCGTGACTATGCAGAGCAACATCTGACCAAATCTAAAAGTAAAGACCAGTATATCTGCATTTTTTGCAACAGCGGAACAGGGCAAGGCAAAGAGCCAAAGTTCACAGGCGGCTTAACTGTTTATGACGAACATTTCTATTGTTTTGCCTGTCAAAAACGAGGAGATATATTTGATTTATGCTGCAAAGTTGAGGGTATAGAACAAAAACAAGTAGTACAGTATTTGGCAGAGAAATACAAGGGTATTCCCAAAGCAAGCCACTCAACAGCAACCGCAAGCATACAAACCGAGAAAAAAGAAGAAATTGCAACAGATTACACAGAGTTTTTCAGAGAGTGTAACAGGCATTTGCAGGAAACGAACTATCACAGAGGAATATCACTCGAAACTCTTAACCGCTTTTTAGTTGGGTACTGTGCAGAATATCAGCCTCCGAATAGACCAACAGCACCCAAAACACCAAAGTTAATTGTGCCAACCTCTAAAAGTTCTTATTTTGTCAGAGATACAAGAGCCGATGACGAAATTCCCGAGTATCAAAAAGGCTACACAAAAGTCAACGAGGGCAAAGTGCATATACTTAATGCTAAAGCTATCAGCGGAAAAGAGCCTGTTTTTATCGTAGAGGGCGAAATAGACGCATTAAGCGTTATTGACGTTGGCGGTCAGGCGGTAGGACTGGGCGGTACAAGCAACACAAATTTGTTTTTCTCGGTTCTTGATGACTTAAATTTAGAAAAATACCCACTTTTTATCGTATCATGCGACAATGACACAGCAGGACAGAAAGCTAATAAAGAACTACAAGAGGGCTTTACAGAGAGAAATATCCCATATATTACTCTGAATGTTTGCGGCAACTGCAAAGACCAGAACGAAGCCTTGATGTCAAATAGGGCAGAATTTGGAAAAGCGGTGCAACAAGCTATTGCAACGGCAAAGAGCAAGCAGTCAAAAAAAGAAGAACAGCCACAGGCGGCAGAAGTGCAACCGATACAGCCAAAGAAAGAGAGCAGCGAGAACAAATACTATAACGATTATTCAGCAGACAGTATGTTAAATTTATTTTGGAATACGATACAGAATACGGCATTAAACCCGATACCGACAGGATTTAAAGCCCTTGACAAATCTCTCAATGGGGGACTTATAGCAGGATTGTATTGTATAGGTGCTGTATCTTCTTTGGGTAAAACGACTTTTGCCTTGCAAATTGCTGATAATATCGCAAAAAATGGAAAAGATGTGTTAATATTCTCTCTTGAAATGTCAAAAAATGAACTTATTGCAAAGAGTATAAGTCGCTGTACATCTTACACTGAAAGACCACAAACAGCTATTGACGTTATGAATTATAAAACTCAAAATACAAGCAATCAAGCAGTTATCAGCCAAGCTATAAACGAATATCACAGCACTGTCAGTAAAAATTTGTTTATTCGTGAGGGGCAGGGCAAGACGACAGCCAAAGATATACATGACCAAGCCAAAAAACACCTTGAAAATAGAGGTTCTGCACCTGTCATTATTCTGGACTATCTTCAAATACTATCCCCGATAGATGATAGAGCAACAGATAAGCAAAATATTGATACTGCAATTCTCACTCTTAAACAGTTATCGAGAGATTTAAATACGCCTGTTATCGTGATAAATAGCTTTAATCGTGATTCTTATGATAAGACAGTTGCGGAAAAATCTTTCAAAGAATCAGGTGCTATCGAATATTCAAGTGATGTGCTGATAGGCTTACAACTTCAAAAAATAGGAAAATTGGATATTACAGCGTTAAAAAGACAGGATATAAGAAAAGTTGAGTTAATTATCCTCAAAAATAGAAGTGGTGTCGTAGGCGATAAAATCAACTTTGATTTTAAGGCAAAATACAACGTATTCACGGAAATCACAGGAAAAATTCAAGCAAACACGGAAGAAACTGTTAA